>NZ_JAVRBR020000143.1:0-109530 GCF_034531165.2 Dendronalium sp. ChiSLP03b
AGCCTTTCGAGGCTTTAATTTCTAAGTTTTGGCTATAAATTTTAGTTACTGTTAGAAAATAAAGGCTCAAAGCTTGACTCAATCAAAGTTTCAGAATCTTGCTTCGATTATTGTTTTCCGAGAGTGACAAAAGAAAGATAGGTGTGAGGGTGTAAGCGAGCAAAACCCTTACACTCAGTCTCAACAGACAAACTTTGTGCATAAGTCCTAAACATATATTTCTACTCAACTGAAGCTTTAGCGGTTTATGTGGAATTTGCTGAATGACAATATCGGACAAAACGTGCTAAAACCATTGATTAATAGGCATTTTTCTATTTGAAGCTCATACAGTAATTATATTTGGGTTGTGAACAAGGTCTAATGCTGTATAAAGATTTGAGCTTTTAATTTGTTCTTATCTAATTTTATGAACACTGTATTAGCCTTTGAGCATACTTTTAATAATCATTTTAGTTTCATAGCAATCAAGGTTTATGGAATCAGCTTCGCAGCAGTTTGACCCTAAAGATGTCAAAGTTCAGCTTCTTTTAGCTGGAGGACATCAATACACGATTTATTTAAAATCGGATGCGCCTGTACTACATAGTTTATTAACAACAATTGTGGCTCGTGCCTATAAACAAGAATCTGCTTCTCAGACTTTATTTCAAATTCCCATAAATGAAGGTCATTCTGCTTTGTGTTTTTCAAGCGATAACCTTATTGGTATATTGACAGAGCCTCCTATTTGGGTACAGCAAATAGAAGAAGCAAAACCTCAATATCTTGATATTTTAAATTCTAGTTATATACAAATAGATAATTTTTTACCGCCAAACGAACACGAGCGATTGATTAAATATGTTTTAGAGAAAGAGTCAGATTTTGTTCCTACTAGCACTTCCACCAATGATATAGATTATCGCCGCTCAATGGTTCTCTATTCGTTTCCAGAATTTACTGAACTAATTGTCAAGCGCATTCAGGAAATAATTCCTGATGTGATTAGCAAATTAGGGCTGCCATCATTTGCGATATCTCAAATAGAAAGTCAACTGACAGCACATAATGATGGTAATTATTACAAAATACATAATGATAACGGTAGCCCAGAAACAGCTACAAGAGAACTTACATATGTTTATTATTTTTATCGAGAACCAAAGCCATTCTCGGGCGGTGAATTACTAATATATGACAGTAAAATTGAAAATAACTTTTATGTGAATGCAGAGTCTTTTAAAACAGTCGAGCCACGAAACAACAGCATTGTGTTTTTCATCAGCCGATATATGCATGAAGTTAAGCCTGTGATTTGTCCCTCCAAAGCTTTTGCAGATAGCCGTTTCACTATCAATGGCTGGGTACGTCGAACTTGAAAATTGATTGAGTATAAATACCAAAAAATTATTTATTGTTGTTTCCAAATGGAAGGTAATGCCTTCCATTTTTATTTTGTACTTTTCAGTAAATACATTGTTAATTAATATCAGATAGGTAGATTTATATATTAATAAATATGTTTGCGTATGGCTTTAATTTAAATCTATAATAACTATTTAAAAATTCAGTATTTCTTCTGTCTTTTGAGAATTATTACGTCTAGAAAAAATACTGAACAAATCAACCATTTTTACAAAAACAAGACAATTTAAATTTTTAGTTAAGTTAAAAATAAACTATAAAATTTCAGATTTTTTATGCCAAATTAATAATCATTGATAATTCAATAATTGTCTTTGACAAAAGTTTCTTTGAATTATTTTGTTCAGCCTAAAATTATTACCAAGCAAAGAGAGCAAATGCCAAAATATTCAGGTTCAGTAATAACGCACATAGTAGTGGGGCTAGCAACCTTTGCCGTCATTGGTTCAGGTCAAATTACTAGTGCATTTGGCAAACAAGCAACGCCTTCACCAACACCAGCACCTACACAATCACCAGCACCCACGCCTGCACCCGCACCAACGCCTACACCTGCATCTACAGTGCGCTTTGGATTTCAAAATATCACTGGCAATAGTGTTGTTAATGCTGCAACAGGTGAAAGTCAACTGTTTTTAGATGTTACTAAGGGCAGTAAATCCGATCAGGTTTTATTTACGTTCAACAACTTTGGGCAAAAAGCTTCTTCTATAACCCAAATTTATTTTGACCAAACCAAAAATCTGTTAAGCAATATAGCATCAATCACTGATAGCGGTAGTGGTGTGGACTTCGTAAAACCTAATAAAATAGGTACATTACCTGGAAGCAATAATGCTCCTGGAGGTAGGTTTAGCTCAGACTTTTCGGTTGAGGCTAATCAACCAGTCTCACAGATGGGTGTAAATCCTGGCGAATTTGTTAGTGTACTGTTTAATTTAGAGTGCGACATCACATTCGATGACATTATTAAAAGTTTAAAAAATAGTGCTTTGCGTGTTGGATTCCACGTTCAAGCATTCGGTGATGGCGGAAGTGAAGCTTTTACTAATAAAGCAGTAGCAATAACACCAGCACCAGCGCCCGCTCCAGCACCAGCGCCTGCTCCAGCACCAGCGCCTGCTCCAGCGCCCGCGCCTGCTCCAGCACCCGCTCCAGCGCCCGCGCCTGCTCCAGCACCAGCGCCTGCTCCAGCACCAGCGCCTGCTCCAGCGCCAGCGCCTGCTCCAGCACCCGCTCCAGCACCCGCTCCAGCACCCGCGCCTGCTCCAGCACCCGCGCCCGCTCCAGCACCTGCTCCAGCACCTACTCCTATACCATCACCTACAACTTACTATACGCCTACTCCACCAACACCCGTGGCACAGACAGTACCTGAGCCTGGTACGATCGCAGCTTTGGGCTTATTTGCAGCAGGTGCTTTTAGAATTAAGAGAAAAAAGCAACAGGATAACTCACAAACTTAAACAACACTGTTAAGTTTTCATATTAGTTAGATTGGGTTGGGAAGTGGATAAACACGTCTAACCCAATTTTTTGTATGAAGATGATTTGACTTAGTTGCTCAATGCCAGTGTAGATTGCGAGATTGTTATGAGTATTTGGCTGGCTACAAAACACAATAAAGCCACTAGAACAGGTATCAAAGTTCTAAAATTAAGAAGTATGAAATAAATTTGAGGACGTTATGGCTGCCAAAGTAGAAATTTACACCTGGAGGACTTGCCCATTTTGCATCCGTGCCAAAAATTTGTTGGCAGAGAAGGGAATTGAATTCACAGAATACAGTATTGATGGAGATGAAGCTGCACGAGCTAAAATGGCTCAGAGGGCAAACGGAAGACGCTCGTTGCCCCAAATTTTTATCAATGATTCCCATATTGGTGGTTGTGATGACATCCATACTTTAGAAAGTCAAGGCAAGCTAGATGAGCTACTAACTTCCAGCCAGAGTGTGTAGGTTGAGACAGTCTTCAGAGTGCATTTTGTTTCACACAGCAGCAATGTCTGGTGACAAGATGCTAGGCACCAATGCAAATTGGCTGAATCATCAGGGGATAATCTAAATTGAATAACCATTAAACTTCCTGGTGATTGAGGCAAACAGCGTGAAACTGGTTTTTATTATCGATCCCATCCATCAGCTTGACCCATGTCATGACACCAGCGTTGCTCTGATGGAAGCAGCGCAAACCTTAGGACATGAAATTTGGGTGACTCAAGCAAACCTGCTGAGTGTAGTAGAAAGCAAAGCTTGGGCTGTTCTACAGCAAGTAGAACTTGTACCAGTGCAGTTGGTGGAGGGACGTTGGGTAGCGGTAAATTCTTGGTATAAGTTGAGCGATCGCTCTTTCACTTCCCTGGAAACAATGGATGCCGTATTCATGCGGACAGATCCACCAGTCAATGATTCTTACCTCTATGCTACCTACATTCTCGATTACATTGACCAACGCAAAACTTTGGTAATTAACAGTCCCAATGGTATTCGAGGGGCAAACGAAAAAATGTATGCCCTTCAGTTTACCAAAGCAATTCCAGAAACAATCGTCAGTGCCGATAAACAGTTTATCCGGCAATTTGTTGAAGCAAAAGGAGCAGCTGTTCTCAAACCACTGGGTAATAAAGCTGGAGAAGGAATTTTATTTTTACAATCAAGCGATCGCAACTTCAACTCTATAGTCGAACTCAGTACCCTTCAAGGTCGAGTACCTGTTATGGTGCAAACCTATCTACCAGAGGCAAAAGAAGGAGATAAACGGATTATCCTACTCAATGGCGAGCCGATTGGTGCGCTTAATCGTCTTTCTAGTGGGAATGATTTTCGTAATAATATGGCAACAGGTGGCACAGTCGCTCAAACAGAAATTACTTCTAGAGAATATGAAATATGTACCCAAGTAGCTGAACAATTACGCAAAGACGGCTTAATTTTTGTTGGTATTGACGCAATCGGTGGCTACCTTACTGAAGTTAATGTCACTAGTCCGACTGGAGTTCGTGAAATCGACCGATTAAATGGTACTCGTCTTGGTCATCAGGTTATTCAATGGGTTGAACAGACTCTACAAACTAATGCATCGTAAACCAGCCTATATTCAGTCACCTCTGGGTAGTTATCAGAAGCAATACCATCTTGATTTATTTACTTTTGCACCACGTTCAAAAATATGAAACTCACCAAATAGACTTTAGATTGTTGTCTCCCCCAAATAGCTGACAAGACCATTCCCATTTAATATCTAGCCTTGGTCAGTTTATTTTCTATTCTTCATACAACCTGCCTTGGTTATTTATTGCTATGGCACAAAAGACCGAGAACATAGGTGGACGATCGCAACCTTTAAGAAGTATTTCTGCTTTTAGCCATAGATGCTGAGCAGACTAAAGGAGGCAAAAACTTTGGTCAAAACCCTTCGCCCCCGCTTTTCTATTCCAAACATCATAATAGATGGACATCTGAGTCAGCAGACTCTGCGCTAGTTGATTTGATTTGATATGTAGGTAGCATTGACAAGTTTAGTCAGTAATCGCCTGCATCAAAGATTGACAACAAAATTGCCTAACCTTGTCCCTGGTGAAAACCCAGAAATAGGAGATTCTATACAGCACTCAGCTAGACCTGAGACTGCAAATTTCATCTAAAATTTCAAATCCAGAATCACTTAATTCCGTGGTTTATGCCGATTGCGAAGAAAATCAGGAATATCCAAGCCAGATTTTTCTTTGGGTTCCGCAATTGGTGTTGGGGGAGTAGCTGTGGGTGGCTGTGGCGTTGGTCGCTTTGCGGGAGTCACTACTCGCGGTGTAGTCACGTTTTGTTGTGGTGCTGATTGTATTTCGCCTGTGAAACCAGTAGCAATTACGGTAATTCTCACTTCACCCTGTAGCCTGTCATCAATCACCGCCCCAAAAATAATATTGGCGTTGGGATCGACTACTTCATATATTGCTTCTGCGGCAGCATTTACTTCATGCAGGGTGAGATCGCTACCACCAGTAATGTTAAAGACAACTCCTCTAGCTCCTTCAATAGAACTTTCTAATAACGGTGAGGAAATAGCTGCGATCGCAGCTTCTCTAGCTCTTGATTTTCCTGAACTTACACCTATCCCCATCAATGCCGAGCCAGCATCTGCCATCACAGCTCGGACATCGGCAAAGTCAACATTTACCAAACCTGGGATCGTAATGATATCTGAAATTCCTTGTACCCCTTGACGCAGCACATCATCCGCATAGCGAAAAGCTTCTTGCACGGGAGTCTGTTCTGGGATCACTTCCAGCAGCTTGTTGTTGGGAATGATAATCAGTGTATCTACCCGACTTTTTAAACCTTCAATACCTTGTTCCGCTTGACTGGTGCGGCGGCGACCCTCAAAGACAAATGGACGAGTAACTACGCCAACAGTCAGAGCGCCCATTTCTTTTGCTACTTCTGCGACGATTGGGGCTGCACCAGTTCCAGTACCACCTCCCATGCCAGCAGTGATAAATACGAGGTCAGCACCTTCCAATGCCGTGGCAATTTCATCTCTTGATTCCTCAGCTGCCTTTTGACCAATAGCAGGATTGCCGCCAGCTCCCAAACCCCGCGTTAGCTTTTGTCCAATTTGCAACCGACTAGGAGCTCCTGCTAGGGTCAAAGCCTGGGCATCAGTATTAATTGACCAAAACTCCACTCCAGCGACATCAGACTCAATCATGCGGTTAACCGCATTTCCTCCACCACCACCGACACCAATCACTTTAATGTTGGCAACCCGACCAGGAACAATCTCGCCAATGCGGTTATTTTCTGTAGTAATCTTCTTACTGTCGTGGTTTTGCCCGAAGTTCAACCCAGAGTGATTAAAAGGATTGGTCGAGTTAACTGCCAGTGAGAATCCTGATTGCCCCATAGATTGGGAGTTTTTATAGGTCAGCTCTTGGTTATTATCAAGTGTCATTGCATTCAGAAAGGTAGATAAACGACTTTTTCAGGTGTTCTTCACCTAAGAGTCAACTATAGTTTCACACTGCCAAAATCTATGGCACTGTTATTCATTGTTATCACTACTTCCAACCTTAACAGGGTTGGAAGTGCGAAAGTTGGCTATAGGATAAGCCATTCTCGCAGCCGCTTGCACAGCTAATTCTAGAGAAGTATACCTACATTTATCTAAAATTGAACTGTATAACTTCATCGAAATCTTAATTGTTTCACAAATATGTTGCCACGTTGCCAGAATATACCTTAGGTATAAAGCTTGTCCTCCCACTATTCCTGTTAAAGATTTAAATTGGTCATTACTTTTACAACTATCAGTGTTGGTTTCTTGTTCGTGAATAACCGCATACATATTCTGAAAAATGTATATTTTGTTATCAATAAACACAGGCAAACACTGAAAAAAAGAGGTTTTTGCTCCCTGATAATTAATTTTATTGGCTGACCTTCTGCAATCAAATATACATTTAATAACTGCACGAATATCATCCTGCCCAAAATTCTGAGCAAATGGAACAACTTCTAAACGCCTTCCCCAGCTTATCTTGTATGCTTTATTCATGTAGCTAATGATAGGTTTAACCATTGGAGATGATTGCAACTTAAAACACAAAATTCGTCTTCTACTTACCTATATTTCAAGTTTGATGTCAGGAATACTATGCTTATCAGTTATACAACACCTTAATTAATTTGCTGTTTGATGTGCCTGAATAGACACTTGATTGGAGCAATATTTTACTCTATGAAAACCTTTACCAGTGCAATTAACAAACCAGTAATGTCAAAAATATTTTGTAATCCAGCAAGGGTTACAGCACAGAGAAGTTCGAGATAACTGCCTAGCAGCAACACTTACAGAATTTTCCACAACTCCTGGGAAGTCCAGGATACCTTCTTTAGAAAGGTCTAGAGAGCAAAATGGATGGCGGCAAAAACCATCTACTCGACAATAAGTCCATAAAAACCGAGTTTCTAAATGACTAGGGTCGTCAGACTCTTGAAAACGACAAATACTATCAACTCTGCTTGCCACCATTTTCTAGGCTTTTATGGCAGTCTTATCAACTATTAAAGGCTGTTGCAGAAATCATCCATTCTACTGGGAAACGCCCACTAGGTGTCTATACCAGCTTCCTCAAATTGAGATCGCGCATTCTTCTGTTTTACAAACTAAATGCAGTCGCAGATTGGGTAAGCACAATGTATTTGCTAACCACACGCCATCATTCAGATTGTCTAACATATTTCACCCCTCCACTAAAGTTAGGGTAACAATTGTGGTTTTTTAATCTCAAAGGAGATTTAATGATTGCTCCCATCATTTTAATTAATTAGAAGTTAACGCCAATTTTTTGGGGTTACTGGAAAATTGAATATAACAAATATATATATTTATCTATCGGCATAAAACTTCTTAACTATAGTAGGAGCGTTTGATGTATTACATCTACTGGATGTTTCTATGGATTTAGGGAGTTAACTTTCCGATTGTTTTGGTTCACATGTACTAATGGAGATTCAGGATTTTTCAGATCGATATACTCTATTTGACTAGGATTAATTTTTGCTGATAATTGGCGCATTTGGGCAAGTACTTTGATTTGTTGTGGTAACTGGGGACTTGGGGCACCAAGATACACATTTCCTAGTTCAGTTTTCAAAATTAAATTCGTTGGGTCTTGGCAATCAATTTCCGTAACTTTCACAGAACTTTGGCTCAACGTTGGATAAAGCTGACTCCAGTATTGGCGGTATTGTTCTGGCAACCCAATAACTTTGAGACTTGGCAATTTGGCATTTGGATTTACCAACTTGTATTTTTCTAAAGGCATCCATACTCCACTTGCATCTACTAAACCAGCAGACACTTGTTTTTTAGCAGTATTAGTATTTCTTGCTTTGGAACTTTGAGCTACTGCTACAGGAACTCTTTGCTGGATTTCGATGATTAATCCTGGAGGAAAAAGGCGGCGACGAACAGTTGCTTGTGCAATGGTTGGTTGTTGCTTCAAAGAGGCGGCGATCGCAGAAGTTTGAATCCGCCACAAAGACTGGGGATATGAAAGCCTCAGCAGTGACTGAATCGATCCTTCTGGGAGTACTCGATTGCCAGATTTCACCACTATCTGTTTGGGAGCATTTAGTACCCATATTGGTTGGATTGCCACCCACAACAAACCACTGGCCAGACCACTAATGGCAAAGGTTCGCCAAATAGCCTGAATAATCTTCATCTGCCGCTGCCGACGTAATTTCTTACGGCGCTGGGCTAAATCTGCATGGGAAACGGATACTATGCCAGCCATTCAAACCCCTTTTTGCTGTCAGTCTTATTCGTAAGTAGGCTAAAAGCACTGATTAATTACAGTAAACCCTGTTGGTATCTGTTAGCTGCTACTCTCAAGACTTTTTTTACTTTTAGTAGTAACACCTTACAGTAACCTTACTAAGATTTAAGCGCTAGTAATTCTTTATTATCCAAGTTTGTTTGAGTAGCGTACTTGCTTGACGGTTTCCTAAATACTTTGCTGAAAATAATATAGACAATACCCCATCAGCAGCTATCTGAAAATTATAATTTCCAGTAGCTTTTTCTACTACGGTAACTAATACACATAAGTTAATAAGCAGTCAAGTAAAAGCTTAAAGATTGTCACAAGCTCAACCGCAGCTGTAAAAAAGACAGATATACTGTACGTATCAGGCACAATTGAATCTCTACCATGGTACTGACAGTTGCTTGCAGCGATCGCGCTAAGAGTAATGATCCCCGCAACATCCAAATTGCGATTTAATGACGTACCTACACAACTGGCTAGAGATATTTGGGTATAAAGAAGGACAAAAGACAGCATCTACATGAGAAATACACTGAACTTGTCACGCTTTTATAAAGCATGTAACCCTAGCTACACGCTAAATATGGGTAATCTGCTCGATCGGCAGTACTACATAGATTTTGCTGATGTACGCGGTTGCAAGATTGTTGAAGAATTGCAACGTACCATTAGCCGTATTTCTCCAGATGAGCCAACGTGCCAATTATTTACAGGTCATATTGGCTGTGGTAAGTCAACGGAGTTACAGCGCCTGAAAGCAGAACTAGAAATAGCAGGATTTCATGTCGTTTATTTTGAGTCCAGCCAAGACTTGGATATGGCGGATATCGATGTCAGTGATATTTTGCTGAGTGTAGCCCGTCAAGTCAGTGTTAGTTTAGAAGCGATCAGCATCAAACTCAAACCTAGTTACTTTATTAATCTGTTTAAAGAAATTGGGGATTTCCTGCAAAGCCCAATAGAGCTTTCAGGACAAGCAGAGTTGTCCTTGGGCATTGCCAAAATTACAGCCAAAACCAAAGATAGCGCCCAGTTACGCAATCAACTAAGGCAATATCTAGAACCACGTACCAATAGTATTTTGCAAGCGATCAACGAAGAGGTATTAGAAAAAGCCGTTGAACAGCTAAAACTGCGAGGTCAAAAAGGACTGGTAGTGATTGTAGATAACTTAGATAGAGTGGATATGCGTCCTGTTGCATCTGGGCGGACACAACCAGAATATCTCTTTATTGACCGAGGAGAGCAGTTACGCCGACTCAAATGCCACGTAGTTTACACAATTCCGCTAGCGTTAATTTTCTCTAATGAGTATGAAACACTCAAAAATCGCTTGGGGGGAGGTATTGCTCCTAAAGTATTACCGATGGTGCGAGTGCGACAAAGAGATGGTAGCGACTACGAACCTGGGATGTCACTATTATGCCAGCTAGTACTAGCAAGGGCTTTTCCCGAAGTGCCTTCCAATGAAAGGCTATTATTAATTACAGAGTTATTCGACCACCTGGAAACCCTAGATCGTATATGTCGCGTCAGTGGTGGACACATCCGTAACTTATTGGGTTTACTTTATAGCTGCCTTCAGCGACAAGATCCACCTTTTTCCAGAGACTGCTTAGAAGCAGTGATTAAAGACTACCGTGACGATCTGCTATTAGCTATTGATGAGTACCAGTGGGAATTACTATTTGAAGTAGTGCAGCAGCAAAGCGTTAAAGGTGAGTCTGACTACCAGAGCTTATTGCGAAGTATGTATTTGTTTGAATACCGCGATCCCCTTGGTCGTTGGTTTGGTATTAGTCCAGCATTGGCAGAGACAGAAAAAGTCATTGCTTGGCAGTACAAAAAGTAGTCAATAGTCCAAAAGCGTTCATCAATCCTTTGTTTTTTGAAAAAGGATTGATGAACGATGATTAATGCCTTTTATGTGACATTTTTATATTTACCTTATAGCCCGATTTTTAATTATGACAAATTGGCAATTCACAACAGCGATCGCCAACAATAATAAACATTCTCTGCAAAGACTAGTTCGGGCAATCAAGCTCTCCAAAGGTCAATTTGCACTGATTTTAGTCCGGTGCAACTATGGGCAATTACGCGAGCAAATGCTGGACAATCTCCGCTATCTTAGCAAAGATATTAATTTAACAGAGATATTACTTCAACCATCAACTACCACTTTACACACTACAATAGCTTCTCAAGTATTTCTAGATCGTTCTGCTGTCGTTACAGATTTACCATCAGCTGTAATGGTTTTTGGTCTAGAGTCTGTTACAACTCTCGATGACTTACTTACTAATATCAACCAAGCAAGAGATATCTATGCAGCTAATTTTCCTTTTCCACTAGTATTATGGCTAAGAGATGAAGTAGCATCATTACTTGCCAGATTAGCGCCTGATTTTAAAAGCTGGGCTGCAACTACTATCAAATTTGAAATGACAAAAGAAGATTTAATTGCCTTAATTCGGCATGAAACAGAATCTCTTTTTGTCAAAGTTTTAGAGGCAGGTGCTGAAAGGTTTTTATCTAATGCTGCCCTTGATTTAGCTCCCAAATGCCAACACCGCTATGAAATTGAGTCAGCGCGTAATGATTTGCTGCGTCTCTACAGCGTCCAATTAGGCCCCGGATTAGAAGCTAGTTTAGAATTTGTGCTAGGGCGAGATAAATATGCCAACGATAAAATTAATGGTGCTTTAGCCCATTATCAAAGAAGCTTAGCTTTGTGGCAACAGGAAGCTAAAAGAGAGAAAGAAGTAGTTCAGGAAATAGGAGATATAAAACGTAATTCTCCTTATCAAATTTGGCAGGCAATAGTGTTATTTCACCTGGGATTGTGTTATCGCCGGATGGCAGATTTACACCAAGGTGCTAACAGTAGCTATTGGCAACATGCTCTGTTGTGGTTTAAACAATGCCTTGATGTATTAAAAGACACACAAAGACAAGATTTAGTTGCCAAATTTATTTTGCCTGCTTGTGAAATGCTGCAACACATGCAAGCTTGGGAAGAGTTAAAAGAATTAGCGCAAGAATCTTTGCATTTGCATGAAACCTATGGTCACGTCGCGCAAATTGCTCAAGATTATGGTTTTTTAGCATCTGTAGCTGCTTCTGAGTCCAATTGGATATTAGCTCATGATTTAGCAAATACGGCACTTTTGATCGCAGATCGGGAAACAGATGTTTCACGACAGCAGGAAAGCTGGTATCTCTTATTGCTAGCACGTACACAACGGCATTTGGGTAAGTGTGAAGAAGCTATCACTAATCTGGAATGGGCCAGGGTAGTTTGTGAGCTACAGTACGAGCCATCACTTTATTTAGAGATTTTAGAGGAATTGCGATCGCTCTACTTTTTTGAGCGTCATGACTACACAGAAGCTTTTAGCCTCAAACAAGAAAAAATCCAAATAGAACATCAGTACGGTTTTCGTGCTTTCATCGGTGCTAGTCAATTACAACCGCAACGCTACAGAATTAATCCTGTTTTAGAACAGCAAAAAATACCATTTATGCCCGAAGAAGTTGCTCAAGAAATAGCAGCTTCCGGACGGCAACAAGATGTCAATCGTTTGATTGAAAGAATAAACCGTGCTGATTATAAACTCACGGTAATACATGGACCATCAGGCGTAGGTAAAAGTTCAATTCTCAAGGCTGGTTTAGTACCAGCTTTAAAGGGCAAGACAATTGGTGAACGCATTCCTTTACCCATTGTTTTATCTGGATATACTGACTGGATTACAGCTTTGGGACGCAGTGTTAACCAAGCAATAGCACAGACAGGAATACCAATTGCTATAGAATTTACACCCACTATAATAATTGAAAAACTTCGGTTAGCTGCCGAGCGAAAGCATACAATAGTTCTCATTTTTGACCAATTTGAAGAATTTTTCTTTATTAGTAATATTCCTCAAAGAACAAAGTTTTATAAGTTTTTCAGCGAATGTTTAAATATTCCCTATGTGAAAATGATTCTCTGTTTGCGAGAAGATTATTTACATTATTTATTAGAATTTGAACGCTTGAGCAAGGAAAAAAGTGATGGTTTATATGATTTAGGTGTAATTAACAAAAATATTCTTGATAAAGATATTCGCTACTATTTGGGAAAATTTTCTATTGAGGATACAATCGGCATAATTCACAGTTTTACTCAACGTTCCCACTATGAAATAAGTGATGAGTTAATTCACAAGTTAGTGCAGGATTTAGCAGGAGAAATAGAAGAAGTACATCCGATTGAATTACAAATAGTTGGTGCTCAACTCCAATCAGAAAGTATTACCACACTCCAACAGTATAAGCTTTGCGGTGGCTCGAAAAAACTAGTTGAACGCTGGCTAGAAGAAGTGATTAAAGATTGCGGTCAAGAAAATGAAGATTTGAGTTGGAAGTTATTATTTGAGTTAACTGATGAAAAGGGCACACGACCATTAAAAACAAAAGTTGATTTGGCAGGTGCATTGAGAAAGAATCTTAATAGTGTATTTAACTTTGAATCAATCTGGGAATTAATTTTAGAAATTTTAGTAGGTTCGGGGTTAGTATTAAGGCTACGAGAAGAATTAGGCGATCGCTACCAGTTAGTTCATGATTATTTAGTAGAACCAATTCGCCAAAAAAATAACTATGGTTTATTTGCTGAACTAGAAAAAGTTAGATTTGAAAAAAATAAAGCTGAAGTAGCCCAAAAGCTTTCTCAAGAGCAGCTTACATGTGTTTTACAACGTCGACTGCGAGAAGCCCGAATAGCAGGCATATTGCTGGCAATGATGGGAGGAACAATCGCCGCATTGTGGTGGCAAGCCGATTTGCAAAAAAGGGCAGCAATTCGCCAAACTATCAGAGCTGAACGCAGCGAAACCAACTTGAAAATTAGTACCATCGCCGCATCTAGTGAAGCTCTGTTTGCCTCTAATAAAGAATTTGATGCCCTGTTAGAAAGTTTACGGGCTTGGAAAAAACTCAAACAAGTAGATGTAGTCCAACCAGAAACCCGGATGCGAGTGGTGACAGCACTGCAACAGGCAGTTTATGGGGTAACGGAGTTAAACCGCTTGGAGGGGCATACGGATATTGTCTGGAGTATCACTTTCAGTCCCGATGGTCAGTTACTGGCATCAGGTAGTGGCGATCATACTGTGAAGTTGTGGCATCCTGACGGTGCTTTACTTCAAACCCTCAAAGGTCATACAGCTGCTATTAGCAGCGTAAGTTTTAGCCCTGACGGTCAAAGCCTAGCTTCAGCAAGTCTCGATAAAACTGTAAAAATCTGGCATAAAAACCCGATTACAGGAGAATTTGACTCTCAGCCATCCAAAACCCTATCAGGACAAGAAGATTGGGTTTATAGCGTGAGTTTTAGTCCTGATGGGGAGTTGCTAGCTACTGGCAATAAAGATAAAACAATTAAGCTCTGGCGTAGGGACGGTAGCTTAGTCAAAATACTCAAAGGACATCAAGGGTGGGTTAACTGGGTAAGCTTCAGTCCAGATGGTCAATTCATTGCCTCAGCAAGTGACGACAAAACAGTGAAAATTTGGCGGCGAGATGGTACTCTAGTCAAAACTTTGTACGGGCATCAGCAGGGTGTAACTGTTGTCATTTTCAGCCCTGATGGAAAACTGCTAGCGTCAGCAGGTCGAGACAAAACAATTAAACTTTGGCAGCAGCAAAGCATTAATCGAGATAGCTTGGCTTTTCGTGCCTACAAAACCTTACAGCAGCATACCAGTATAGTTTGGAGCCTGAGCTTCAGTTCTGATGGTCAAAAGTTAGCTTCAGGAAGTGATGACAATACCATCAACCTCTGGAGTATAACTGGCACATTACTTAAAACCTTCAAAGGACACAGCGATGCCGTTGCCAGCGTGGCTTTTAGTCCAAATAACAAACTGCTGGCATCAGGAAGTTATGACAAAACTGTGAAATTATGGAGTCTTGATGCTCCCACACTACCCATTCTTCGGGGTCATCAGGAGCGAGTGTTGAGCGTCGCTTGGAGTCCTGATGGTTATATGCTGGCTTCTAGCAGTCGCGATCGCACAGTGAAGCTCTGGCGACGAGATGCTAGTAGTGGCGAAATCCAAACCCGACTCTACAAAACTCTGGTGGGACATACTGAGAGAGTTCCCAGTGTCAGCTTCGATCCCAAAGGTAAAATCCTGGCATCAGGAAGTTATGACAAAACTGTGAAACTTTGGCGGCGCGACGGTACTTTGCTCAAGACTCTCCAAGGACATAGTGATAGCGTCATGAGTGTTAGTTTTAGCCCTGATGGACAGTTACTGGCATCAGCGAGTAAAGATAAAACGGTGAAACTTTGGAACCGTCAGGGCACTTTACTCAAAACCTTGGTAGGGCATCAAGGTTGGGTGAATAGTGTCAATTTCAGTCCCGATGGTCAAGTTCTCGCCTCTGCCAGTGATGACCAAACAGTCAAACTTTGGCGGCATGATGGTACTTTAATTAAAACTTTTTCACCCCATGAGAGTTGGGTCTTAGGTGTCAGTTTCAGTCCCACTGACCAGTTGCTAGCTTCTGCTAGTTGGGACAACACAGTCAGATTGTGGCGACGAGACGGTACGTTGTTAAAAACGTTGTTAAAGGGATATAGCGATAGCGTCAATGCCGTTACTTTTAGTCCCAATGGTAAATTGCTTGCCGCCGCCAGTTGGGACAGTACAGTCAAACTCTGGAGCCGTGAGGGCAAATTGATTAAAACCCTCAACGGTCATCACGCCCCAGTGTTAAGTGTCAGCTTTAGCCCAGATGGTCAAACACTGGCATCGGCTAGTGACGATAAGACGATAATTTTGTGGAATTTACATCTTGATGACCTGCTCGTGCGTGGTTGTAACTGGGTAGGTGATTACCTCAAGCACAACCACAATGTTGAAGCACGCGATCGCTTGCTTTGTGATGATATCAACCGCAAACGCTAAATGTAAAAGTTAGTTGTCAGTTGTCAGTTATTAGAAGGCAAAAGGCAAGAATCAGTGGTTATTCTCCACGTCCCCGCGTCTCTACGTCCCCGCGTCACCGCGTCTCCCTCATTTCCTCCCCAGTCCCTAGTTCATTTTTCAAAACTCCAAACTTGTTTCCAACTGACCAGCCAAAGGAGCATCGCTGTTCAGCAAATCATCGCTGTTTTTCAGTTCACTTTTCTCTTCTCCAACTTGTTGTGGCAAATTTGCTAAAAAGGCTTGCAGCCTCATGCGCTCAATATAAGGCCAGCCACCTTCAGACTCAATATCTTTCAGTAGCGCGTAGAGTTGCTGACGATTATCAGGCAAACTCTCTTGAAAAGCACCATCCCGAATCTCTCGGTGTAACTGCTCCAACTGCCGTAGCAAGTTCAAAAGAGCTATGGCATCACCTTGACAAATTGTAGCTACATCATGTACTACAGTGGCGAGCGTTTGCAGTTGCTCGGTTAATTTCTCGGATTCAAAACTCTTATTGTTGCTCACACTACCCTCTCTATAGAAATTAGGACTACTCAAATTTACTCAAGATTGTTAGTTTTCACTCGCTGTCATAGGTCTGGCAGCATAATCTCAAGCACAGGGAGATTAGGCTTCTGGAAGCTTCTGGAGGTAGGTTTTTTGCCACTTACCCTCCTTATTTTGAATCTGAATCATCAACAGTAGCTATCACCTCAAAAAGCCCGCAGTGTCGTTCAGGGAAGCCTCCACGGGAGCTAGATGCGATCGCGACTTATTATTTAAAGCTAGAGTGCTTTGATTTTGAGTTAAAAAAAATCGTATGATCTGGCTGATTTCCCCATAAAGCAATGGGCTGTATGTAGTGACGACACATACATAATACAGAACGACTGGAGCGATGCCGCAAATGCCATAGGCATTCGCAAAGCGCGAAGTAAAAAAATCTTCGCGTTCCTCAAAGCACGCACTTATGTGGCTCTGTATTAGGACGTACTTTTTTACGTACCGAAACCCTACGGTGCAGTTTTACAACTTAGATATTAATTTTTGACATTGAGGTTGACCATGAGGTATCGCGCTTTAATTGTTGCATTCTTGGCTTTGTGCCTGGGGTTACTGACTGCTTGTAGTGACGGTCCTTCTACTAGCAGTAGGGATGTACTCACTTACGAACAAATTAGAGGTACTGGCTTGGCTAACAAATGCCCCCAACTAGCAGAGACAAGGCGTGGTTCTATTCCCCTTGACTCTAGCCAGTCCTATACCATCAAAGAACTCTGCTTGGAACCAACCACTTTCTTTGTGAAAGAAGAACCTGCTAATAAACGGCAAACAGCAGAATTCGTGTCTGGTAAATTGTTAACTAGGTATACTTCCACCATTGACCAAGTTCAAGGTGACCTAAAAATCAACTCAGATAATAGTCTGACATTTGTGGAAACAGATGGTCTTGACTTCCAAGCTATCACCGTACAACTTCCTGGTGGTGAGCGAGTACCTTTCCTCTTCACCATTAAAAACTTGGTTGCTCAAACTCAACCCGGTTCGGCTAGTATCAACACCTCCACAGATTTTGAAGGCAATTTCAAAGTTCCTTCCTATCGTGGTGCTGCCTTTTTAGATCCTAAAGGTCGCGGTGTTGTCTCTGGTTACGATAATGCTGTGGCTCTGCCTGCTCAAGCAGATGATGAAGAACTCACCCGCACTAACGTCAAGCGTGCTGAAATTCTCAATGGCAAGATTTCTCTGCAAGTAGCCAAAATAGATAGCGCTAGTGGTGAAATTGCTGGCACTTTTGAGAGTGAGCAACCATCTGACACCGATTTAGGTGCTGGCGAACCCAAAGAAGTCAAGATTCGGGGTTTGTTTTACGCTCGGGTTGAACCAAATCGTGGCTAAATTCTCTTGCGTACAGCTACTTGCTAGAACTCAAAACTGAAATTTTGTACTTATCAGGCTTCATCGTCAGAGTTAAAGCCTTTGCCCCCTTTTTCTAGCTACGTGTATACACAAGTCCTAGAATCATTTTTTGATCGGGTTTAATCCTTACTAGCTCAGGTTTCCTGATTCTCAAACGATTATCCAGAATTCTTACTAATTGAGAATTATCTGATGAAGAATCAAAAGTTTCAGAAAATAACTTTCTGCCAATCCGACTAGTTATACAGATGTGTACACCGTAGCTTTTTTAGTGGTCAATGGATTTTTGACTAATTTGACTAAGATGGCAATAGACTGATTGATAAAAAGGGCTAGATGCCCTTTTTTTATTGGCTAATACCATTTTGAAGTTGAGATTATGAAAGATTTACTAGGTAAGCTTTTTAGCTTTTCATCTGTGGCAATCATTTTTCAAATTGGTATAATTCTAGTTGCTCAACCTGAGGAACAAAAATCAGATATTGGTGTTTGAAAATGCTAATATTTTACGCACAGTTGTACTTACTTTCTTCACGGTGCAAAATTACCTATTTATTTTTTATTCCTGCGTATCCCACCCTTAGGATTCTACTTTGCAGTACCTGTCTTCGTGTTTATGCAGTTCATTAAATTAGGTATCCTTTGGGCGGGAAGAGAATAGTTATTTTAAAGATTCTATAAAACATATTTAATACTTACCGTAACTTTACTGAGAAACAAAGTCTTGAGTCTATAGAAAAATATTGATAATTAGACCCGATTGTTTATGAATTAAATTAAGTAAAATCCCGGTTTTAAATTTGACAAATAATTTTATATTTTGTTCCTATGCAGCTTTAAAAAGCTACAGATAATACAAAACCAAAATAACAAACAAAATACCACTTTTGCTTATCTAAATTTTGCTCGATTGTAAGCCTACTATGGCATATTCCTAGAAAAAATTTCATTGCCATAGATTTTTAAAGGGTAAATAGCATGATACTTACTTGTACATTGTGCAATCGAAGCTTGATTTAAAAGCGAAGAATTAACATTTAATTTGCTCAATAAATGCGCTGCTATGTCTACCACAGCAACCAATGAACTCAAGCATGAAATTTGGCAGTTATTGCGAGAATATCAGCAATCTCGCTCAGAAACTGTTCGTAATCAGTTGGTAAAACTCAATTTTGGACTGGTGAGAAAAGAAGCTCACTACTGGATGAATCAATGCCGTGAAAGCTATGATGATTTGCTCCAGGTTGGTTGTTTGGGTTTAATTCGGGCGATAGAAAGATTTGAAATTTCTAAAGGACATGCTTTTAGCTCCTTTGCAATGCCTTATATCCGTGGTGAAATTCAGCACTACCTCAGAGATAAAGGTGTCACGGTAAGAATTCCTCGACGCTATTTAGCATTGCAGCAGCAGGCAATAGGTGTTTCGCGTTCTTTGCGCGAAAAATACAACCGCCAGCCCACTGACTCGGAATTAGCAGCAGCACTAGCTATTTCCACAGATGAATGGCAGGAAATTAAATTAGCATGGATCAATCGTGCCCCCTTGAGCCTAGATGTCCCCGTTCAGGATGGCGAAGAAGGGGCTACCAGCCTAGGAGAATTGGTTCCAGATCCTCACTACCGGAGTTTTCAACTGGCACAAGAAGACCAAATTCGCCTACAACAAGCATTAATTCAGTTAGAACAGCGTACCCGTGATGTATTGGAGTGTGTGTTTTTGCAGGATTTGACACAAAAACAAGTAGCAGAACACTTAGGAATTAGCGTAGTCACTGTTTCCCGTAGAGTCAAGAAAGGACTCGACTTGTTGAAAGACCTTATGGGTGTGACGGAGGAATAAGCATGAAAAAGCCAAACCGCATTTATGTATGGCTGACAGTGTTAAAAATAACCATTGAAACGCTAAAAATTAGGTTATAAAGGGAACGTACTTTGCCCTTAGCACAAATGGGCATCAGTGATTTCCACAAGCAAATTTTCTTATAGTTTTTGAGAACAGCTAATGGGTAAAAAATCAGGAATTGCAGTTGCAACTATTTTAACTTTGGCGATCGCGGGATGTGCATCAGAAGATACACAACAAGCTACTAATCCTATCCCACCTGCACCACCAGTAACTCAATCTTTAGTAGCAAAGTCACCAGCAAAGACTCAACCCTTTAATAATCCCCTGGTGCTTGCTAAGAACGCTCCAACGGGTGCCGCTGGAACTTCTAACTTGATTCAACTAACTAATGCCACAGAGCGGATAGATTTAGTCTCAAAAGGGCGGACTGACCCGTTTGCTCAAATTGTTGGGCAGACAATTCCCGCAATGCCTACAAATACAGCCATTAGGACAGTTCCTACATTGCCTCCCCTACCTACTGCTCGAGCTGTATTGGCTGCAGGCAAAAAACTGCCAACGCGCAGTGCAGTTTTGGCTCAAAGCACCACAGTAAAAACTCCAAAACCAAAACTTAATCCGGCGTTGGCTCAAGTCTTGCCCAAAGTTTTGCCCCAAGTTGTTTCCAATCCTACCCTAGTATCAGTATTACCACCACCAGCACAACCTGAGTTAGCAAGAGCGGTAATTGTAACTGGCGTAGTTCAGATTGGTAAAGCACCCCAAGCAATTATCAAAGTGCCGAATGAGCAGACAAGTCGCTACGTGCAGGCAGGGCAGCGACTGGCAAACGGTGTACTGATTAAACGTATTGAAATGAATGAGGGTTCCAATCCGATCGTAATTTTGGAACAATACGGAATTGAAGTTGCCAGAATGGTAGGAGAAGCACCTGCTGGTTTAACGCCTTCAACGGCAGCGACTGTGGGAAATCCTGTCTCGGTAACAACGCCGACTCAAAGTCCTTTTATTGTTGGAGCTTCATAAAGATGGAGACTAAAGAAAAAATTGAATTTTCTGGTTTACCCCTAGCAGTCTATCGAGAAATAGTAGCTCATTTGCGTCAAGTGGAAGGGGTAAAAGTGAGTTTGATTCCCCAGTCATCGCAACAATTTGATTACAATCAAGGCCAAGTTGGTGGCTTTTGGCTGTCTTGGACACCAAACTCTAATTCAGAAAGTCAGCAACGCGTACAGCAAATTTTGGCTTACTATCAAAATCTCTATGGTATCTAACGACTTAAGTTTCTGAACCATAGCCATAGTTGTAATTTATGAGGGTGAGGACATCTGCCGAACCCCGTACATATTTTTTGGGTAGTGTTCAATACCTTTCGGTTAATGGGTCAAAATTTGAATTCGCCCCTTATCTTTTACCCCTTAACCTTCTGCCAGACTACGAGGAATCATGCAGCGTGCTTATCCAAGAAGTCTTGAGGAAAATACCATTTTCACGCTTGGTGGTGAAGTAGTGCTTTGAGAACCTATCGCAGTGGATCCCCATAAGCGACTGTCGTTAGCGTAGCGAAGCGCGAGTCCTCAAGCGTCACCCTTTAAGGGTGTACGAAGTTCATAGAGACTGCTTGTTCAAAGCCAATTACCAACTAATACATAGGGTGCCCAGTAACCAGGGCGGCTGTAATTGGGATAATCTGTTAATAATTTAACTTGAGCGCGACGCAAGGCTTCCGCTTTAGTAACTTTGGCATCGACTAATTCACGGTAGAATTCACCAATTAAAATGGCGGTGGATTTATCGTTGATATGCCAGAGTGAAGCAACTGTACTGCGTGCGCCTGCTTTAATAGCTGCTCCTGCTAACCCTAAGGTAGCACGATTGTCACCTGTGGCAGTTTGACAAGCGCTCAAAACCAGTAGTTCCAGGGTTTGGGTGCGAGTTTCACTCTGACGGCGGAGCAAGTTATCGAACTCCAAGACATTAATAGAACCATCAGTGGCTAGGATAAATGTATCTTCTGGGCGGGAACTGAATTGCCCGTGGGTTGCCAAATGCAAGACATTAAAAGGAGCAGTATTCACATTTTTTTCCAGAGTTTTGCTGGTAAAGTCTTTGTCTAGCAGTTTTGTGGTAGATACTCCTGTTTGGGCAATAAAGTCAAATTCTAATTTAATTCCTGGTAAGGGTGGAAATGTGGGAAACTCTGGTGGTGGTTGGACTAACCCGGCAGCCAGTACTTTCAGTGGTTCTTGAGCCAGCGGTTTGGGAGCTAATAACTGAAGCCCCAAGCTAAGTGCCACAGCGTATTTTTCTACCAGATAGTTCTGACCGTCATAAAGAGCAGCTAGTGGTATATTGCGTAATGCTCCGTCTAGTACAAATACGAGTGTATTGACTTTACTTGTGGCTAAATCAGACTCAATTGGTTTAATTAACCAGCTATAAACTTCTTGAGAAAGGGTTTGCACTTCCTCTGTTCTATCTGGTTCTAAAAGATATTTGCGGAGTTCTTCCAAAATGCGTTCTACTTCAAGCTGCGATTTGTTGACTTGATAATGACGTAGTGGTTGCTGAGGAATTTTGACAATTACCTGGAGTTGTTCCGGGAGAATAATTGGATAAAGAATCGCGGTGTTGGGATTTTCTGCATCTACAACTTTATCTAATAGCACTTTTTGCCCCTGTAAACAGGCTTCCCGGAAAAAATTATCAAGTTCTGCTAACTGTAGCGCTTCTATCCGGGTTCTGGCTTTATCTAATGTTTGGACATCTGGTTTTTTCCCAGAATTTTGTAACAGTAAAGCAACCGACTCACGATAAATCGGCTCTACATTGTCTCGGAAATTAAACTGTACATCCTGATTTACTGCCACTAAGTCGATACGCAGCGACTCTAATGTTTCTATTGCTGCATCGTAGACTGCGATCGCTTCTGTAATCTCACCTTGAGCTTTTAATAACCTACCCAGCTGCCACTGCCACATATAAACAATTTCGGGCGCGTTGCTGGTTTGTGCTAGTATTAAAGCCTTTTGTGTCAGGTTACGTGCCTCTGCAAGTTGTTGTGTTTTTTCATACAAATTTCCCAAATTACCTAAAGCATAAGCTTCTGCTCGGATATCGCTCAAACTACGGGCTTGTTGTATAGCAGTAGCAAGGAGTTGGGCTTGGAATTTAGTTTTAGAACTATCAACAATTTCTAAGCTTTTAGCAAAGTTAATTCGGGCGTAAATTGATGGGCGCGAGGGTGGAAGTTGTTCGAGTTGGGATTGAATCTCTGGTATTAAGGTTTGAGTTTCTTTGAGTTTTTGCTGCTCAATTAGTAAGCTCAGATGATTAAGCTTTGCTTGAACTTTGGTTAAGAGCGAGGGCGATACTGCAACTGTTTTTTGATAATAGGCGATCGCTTGCGGTATTTTTTGCTGAATCCGAGCATTATTCCCCAAACTAAGCAAACTTAAAGCAATATCTGTGGGAGATTTTAATTTTTGGGTAATTGCCAAACTTTGCTCTAAAATGATGCGAGACTTTTCTAAGTCTCCTACATTTTCTAGAGTATCGCCGAGAGCAAGCAACATGGCTGCTTTTGCCAAAGTATTTTCTTGAGTATTTAAAGTTTGATTTACTTGTTCGAGTTTCTCAATAGCTTGACGGTTAAAACCTTGAGTGCGTAATGCTTGAGCTTGATAAAGACGCGAAAGAACAATACCGTTTTTATATTCTATCTTGCTGTAAATATCTTCAGTCTGTTTCCAAGTAGCAAGCGCTTGTTCTGTTTTTCCTGTTAAGAGTTGCAACCGCCCTTGAATATCTAAAGTCTGAGCTAAAACTGCTAGATTTTTACTTGTAATTTTTGAAGAGTCTGATTGTTGAAATCCTTGTAAATCTAAGCTTTGATTAATGGCTGTTTGAGCTTGTGACCAATCACCAAGTTGTTGATAAGCCAGTGATAAATTACTCAAAGCTACAGCTTGTTTTAATGTATCTCCCTGCTGTTGATATTCTTGAATTGCTTGCTGTAATATTTTTACTGCTTCAGCAAATCTGCCGTCCTCATACAATATTTGACTTTCAACGATTTTAGATTTTAGATTTTGCGAAAAGTTGCGGTGCGGGGGTTCTCCCCGTTGAGCAAACTTTTCAAGACGGATTTTAGATTGGGAGTATTGAACTGCTCTTGTTAGATTTGAATCTGTAATTTTAGAAGTGTTTGCTAAAGTTGGAGTTACAATCAGACAGGTAAGGGTAGTTGCCAACACAAGAAAACAGAACTTAAATAGTTTTATTTTATTGGTTTTTGAAATATTGAAAAACATATTATATTTTTTATTTATGGGTTATTGACAGCTAGATAAAGTCTTTTTTTAATCACATAAACTTATTAACTTTCAAACTTACCTGAATACAGGATTTTATTAATACATAACAAATTAACTTGATAAATCCTTTGCGTTATTCTGCGCTTATTTCGCGTTACTTTGCGTTTAAAAGCTCACAAATTTATGCACAGCGATACTTAGTCTTCAAACCTAATTAAAAGCGTAAAATTTCTCGTTCATACCCCTGCGGTAAAGGTTCTACTTCCCAAACTAAACCTTCATCTGCTTCCACCATCACTTCAACATATAATTTTTCTACAGGAGTAATAGCTGTATCTTCATTATTAGAAAATGGTTGTAAATCCTCCGTCAGCAATCTTAATTTAAATCCAACAGGCACAAGATTTTGTGGATTTGAGTTTCGTAATTCAAAGCGCCAAATTTGTTCTTCGGAATTGCCTTTTGGTAAAATCCGTAATTCATAAGTATCGCCTAATATTAATAATTGTTGAGACAATCCTATAGATATTTGCGACTCTCCACTCCGCATTCCAGAAGGCAAAGCTACAAACTCTCGCAGTTCCCAACCTAGTTGCTGGGCGAAATTTGTTACACCGTCCTGGAACCATTCCAAAATGGATGACTGTTGGGCAAATCCTTGGCGCAATTCATACAATTTTTGTCGCCAGCCACCATGAGCTAATAATGCTCCCCAAAGCTGAAATGGAACTTCTAAGCGGGGAAATTTGATATCTGCGTTACCTAATCTTTGTAGTAAACTTTCTGCTTGGGTTTGGGGTAAAGGTGGCAAAGGGGAAACCGTTGCACGTCTAATTTCTTCAGGATATAACTGCTGCGTTACCCAGAGAACGTTCAGGTCTTGAATTAAATTATCAAATTCTAAGCTGTAAGTGCGATCGCTTGCATCATAAACTCCCAAATTTTTCAGTTGATAATGAGTTGTATAGCCAAAAATTCGCATCCAGCCATCATCTGGGTTTACTTGTATCGCCAAGTAATAGTCAGCCACCCATTCCGGTATATCCAGCCATTCTTGAGGTACGCGCAATTCATCTACATCCATTGCTAGGCTAGGAATTAAGACTAAGCGCGAGTTATCAAAAGTAATGGCTGTACCATTTACAACTTCCCAAAAGCTAGGTAATGCAGCCGTGGTGGGATGCACTCTCGCATTGGGACTAATTTCTTCTTTGAACCAAGTTAAAAATGTATCTAAACAAAGTTGATTTAACCAAGCGCGTTGACGACCACCAGCTGTAGAGTAACTATATTCTGTAGGCGATGCTCGAACAATTTCCAGAATTGAGTCACTGTCAATAGCGAATTGGGAAAATACGTTAGACATAATTAGGATGGCTCTATCTTAAACGTGTGGGTTGACATGGCTAAAGTGAATTTTGAGCCATTCTTCTAAAGTTTTACTCATGCTATCGACTACGACAGGTGTGGGAGAAATATGCAAGGTATTCACACTCCACTGAGTTAGAGTGAAGAGTAACGAACGTTTAATATTACTCAGACGACGAGAAACTGTGTATTGTTTAATTTCTAATTGTTCGGCAATTTGTTGTTGCGTCAGCTTTTGCTCGTAATAGACTTGGAGTAACTTTTGAGACTGAATATCTAGTGCTGCTAAGGCATTCAGCAAAACTTTGTTTAACTCAGTTTGTTGTTTTTTTCTAGTTGCAGCTTCTTCTTGAATAATAATTTCTGT
This sequence comes from Dendronalium sp. ChiSLP03b, assembly GCF_034531165.2. Classification (NCBI taxonomy): domain Bacteria; kingdom Bacillati; phylum Cyanobacteriota; class Cyanophyceae; order Nostocales; family Nostocaceae; genus Dendronalium; species Dendronalium sp. ChiSLP03b. Next base: position 25,522 of record NZ_JAVRBR020000143.1, read on the forward strand.
CAGTAAAGATGTTTGAGATGTGGGTATTGTATCTAGTAAATTACCAGTTTCTTGCCCATTCATCGGAGCATCAACAGAAACAAACTTTGGGTAGAGAAAATCACGAACAGCTTTAGCACAAACACTCAGCCATTCTTCTAAAATTTCTGGAGTGACTGCGGGTGTAAGCGAACTTAGTTGGTTTAAACGTTGCCTATTATAAAGTTTAGTAATCTCTTGCCATGTTGCAGTATCTGGTTTTCCAATTGCGCGGATACTTTGACTGTCAGTAGTGTAGAGTTCCTTAAAACATTCCCAGGCTAAGACATAACTATTGATAATTTGATTATTAAAACCAGCATTTTCTAGGGAATTTACCAAACGCTTGCGGCTAACTTTATGCAGTAACGCCCTGTCAGTGCAGATATGTGCTTCCCGAACAAGACGTAGTGAGTCTTTGATATAACCCTCAAAGGCAGATTCAGCATAGCTTTTTAAATTCGTACTGTATTCAGGATCAAAATTTTTCAGGATTTTGTGAATGTAGGAAATAGCAATCTGAAAACAATCAGCTACAGAAAATTGACTAGAAAAGTTAAGAGCTATTTTTCTGGCAACCCAGTAGCATACTTCTTGCAGATAAGCAGAAATGTGTGCTAACGCTAGGGGACTAGATTGAATTTGCCATATTTTGTACCAGTAAAGCACCCAAAAGCGATCGGATTGCTGTTGGGGGGATTTTTCTAAGCATTGTTTAATACTTCGCCTGAGTTTCGCATCTGTCACCCAAGCAGTGAACTTGTCTGCATCAAGTTGCACAAAAGTAGAAAAGATTTCAATAATGCCCTGACGGGATTGCATGAAAATTCGTTGAGTATAGAAAATTGAGAATTTACGGGTTTATGCCTAATCTTATTACGCTATGCTATGGGCATTTTACGCATTTTTCCCAAAAAATTTTTGAATCAGGTGCATAAAGACTAAAAGCTGTCGTATAAACCCGCAGAAGGGAGGTTCACCGAGAGAGCATCACTGAAACTCAGTGGAAATGAGGTGAACCAAAAATCACCCAACTACAAATTAACTTACAGCTTGAAAGGAGAAACTATTATGGCTTATATTCCCGGTAATTCTGGTAATAACACTCTATATGGCACCAATTATGCTGATACTATAGACGGCAAGACAGGGAGTGACAAGATTTACGGCTACGATGGTGCTGATATTATTTACGCTGGGCCGATAAATCCTGTTTTTGGTTACACAGATAACGACACTGTTGATGGTGGTGTCGGTAATGATGTCATTTACGGGGGTTACGGTGACGACTACCTTGATGGTTGGTCAGGTAATGATTACGTCTATGGTGAAGCTGGTAATGATACTCTCTTGGGTTGGACAGGCAATGATTACCTTTCCGGTGGTAGTGGTAATGACAAGCTTTATGGTGAAGGTGACAATGACATCCTTTATGGTGGTTCTGGCAACGATATCTTAGATGGTGGGTCTGGTGCAGATAAAATTTACGGTGGCACAGGTAACGATACCTACTATGTTGATAATACTGCTGACTTAGTTACCGAGTATGCATCAGAGGGTACTGATACTGTTAACTCTTCCATCAGCTATACCTTGGGGGCAAATCTAGAAAACCTGACTCTAACTGGTTCTGCTGCGATTAGCGGTACGGGTAACGACTTGAATAACACCATTAAGGGTAACAGTGCCAACAACTCAATTAACGCTAAAGGTGGCAACGATATTGTCTATGGAGGGGCTGGAAATGACTACGTAGACGGTTGGACTGGAGATGATTCCATCTACGGAGAAGCTGGCAATGACACTCTCTTAGGTTGGACTGGCAATGACTACATCAATGGTGGTGATGGCAATGATTCCATCTACGGCGAGGCTGGAAATGACACTTTAGATGGTTGGGTAGGTGATGATTATGTTTCCGGTGGAGATGGTAATGATGTTGTCTATGGTTGGACTGGTAATGACGACCTCTATGGCGGTTATGGCAACGATACCCTCTATGGTGAAGCAGGTAACGACTGCTTAGTTGGCGGTTTTGGCAATGATATACTATGGGGTGGTACGGGTGCAGATCATTTCGTATTCAACTCTGTATCTGATGGTGTAGACACCATCAAAGACTTCAATTGGGTTGAAGGAGATACAATTTGTCTAGGTACATCCTTTGGTGCTACATCTACCAGCCAATTTTCCTATAACAGCAGTTCGGGTGCATTGTCTTACAACGGAACTGCATTCGCCATTATCGAAAACAAGCCTGCGGGTTTCTCAACCTCTCTTGATATTGAATTAAATTGTACTTGTTAAACCAATTAACAAGTTGGGGCGCTGTCTTGCGCCCTTCAATACAAAAACAATTCATATCTGAATAAAGGCGATCGCCTTTACATAGCTTAATACAGTTTGCATGGGTGGGTTGCGGTTTTTACCTTACCTACCCTGCAACCAAAGTATTTTGCAGATGAATTGTAGGAAACTAGCGATCGCCCGCGACAAGACACTGCACATCGACGCTTATTATAGCTTTATTTTAGATAGCTTATTGCATGATTATTGGATTGTCATTTTGCCTAAATTAACCTGCAATTAAAGTATTTTAGATAGTTGCGGAAGGTTGGCGATCGCTCGATTCAATCTAATTTAAATCTCACAATTTTGAGTACACAGCTAAAATTTCAACCAATCATGTCTGTTTTATAAAGAAATAAAACAGACATGGTATAAATACAGTTTTTAATGCTTTAATCAAATTAAAATTTAGTTAACAAATTAAGCAATAATAATCTGGATTGTTTTTAGTAACTTAATAATTATAAATACAAACTGATTAAGATGCTTGAATCAGCAACTTATCTAGACAAAATAAATGCTAATTATAATTAAGATTTAAACCTATATAATCAAAACTATTATTGGAGAAAGACTAATGAAATTAATGTTAGTTTTAGCTACAGCTACCGCGATTGTGACATCAGCTTTTATGCAGCCAGCACTAGCTCAAAGAAGAACAGGCAACACCTATTCAGGCATGGGAGAAAATAAAGCAGGGGTTCTGGTTCAGTTTAATTTAGTCGATAAAAAGAAAGATTTTACCTCCATAAATGATTCTGCTAAAAATAATCCAAATCTTGGTATTTTTAGAGGAGCTATAGAAAAATATCAGACAGGGAGTCCTTTAGCTTGGGCTTGTAGTACTGCATATGCAGGTTTATATAAGAATGGACAAATAGTTTGGCCATGTAATACTGGCACTCGTGGCACTCTTGGCACTCCTTTACAAAGTTATTTTTTTGATAATTCTGGTTTTCTTCTTTTAATAGAAGTTTTTATACCCCCTGTTGTACCATTTAATGGAGATTTATATGCTGAACTCATACCTAACGATTCTCTATTTGGAGGTAAACGTAATACTATTGCTTATAAAATTTATAAGTCTAGAAACAATCCAGCAGAAAAGGCTCAACTTGTCCAGAGTTATAGATTAGATTTTTCGCGTTTAGGTATCGATCAAAACAAAGCTATTAATGATTTGATATATATCTTGAAACAAAATTTGTTTGCTAAAGTTATCTTAGTTAGAACTACATCAGGTACACCTAAATTATCTGAGTTAGCTAATGTCCTTTTACAAAATCGTTTTGAAGAAGGATTATCGCTAAATCTTAAGCAATAACTAGGGATTATTTTTCCTAAATTCAGTTTCAGTTGTAATTAAAATTTAAATTTATATAAAAAGTAATGAAAACAATAATTGCTTTAGCTACGACTACATTGCTTGTTAATTCAGCTCTTATGCAACCAGCAGTAGCTCAAAGAAGAACAGGTAATCAATACTCGGTAATGGGAGAAAACGAATTCCAGGTTGAGGTTCAGTTCAGTTTATTTGATAAAAATAATGATGGCACGACTATAACTAATTCTGCTATTGATAAACCAAACTCAGGTATTTTTAAAGGGGCAATAGAAAACTATAAGAGCATAAGAGCAGATGCTTGTCGTGCTTCTGATGCAAGTATTTTTCCCTGTAATTCTGGCAATCTTGTAGGAAAATACTTCTTTGATGATTCTGGTTTTCTTCTTTTAAAAAATGTTGATACAACCCCTTTGATAGTAGGAAATGGAGATTTATATACTCAGTTTATACCCAACGATCCCCTGTTCGGTGGACGTGATAGTATTGGATATAGCATTTTTAAATCAGGAGAAACTGCTACAACTCTCAGTAGTTATAGATTAGACTTCTTGATTTTAGGTATTGATAAAGACAAAGCTATTAACGATCTGTCATATATATTGCAACAAAATTTGTTTACTAAATCCAGAGTATTCAAAACTGACTTTAATAACGTGAGGATAGCATTAGGTGATATTCTTCTTCAAAATCGTTTTGAAGAAGACATAAAAAACATTCCTGAACCTCAAGCAATAACTGGTGTGTTTGTACTAGGAGCTTTTGGTATCATGTCGTTCGTCAAGCGTAATAAAAAAAGAGCGACTAAATTATAAATTACATCAGTTTACTTAACTTAGAAAAAAGTTAATACTTTTTTTCGCTTAAATTTTTTAATCATCTGGACTAAAATCTAAGTAGAATTCTTACTTGAAAAACTAACTCTAAACATATATTTAATACATTTATGTTTATATCTGTAAAAGATATTTAGCTTATGTATCGCTTTATCATTAATTTCGTCCTATTTAGTGGAACTTTTTTATATTATTTGTTTACAACGTCTCAAGTAGTAGCGCAAATTATTCCAGATAATACATTAACTAATAATTCAGTTGCGCCTCCTAATTGTTCAAATTGTGAAATTACAGGTGGCACTACAGTTGGTAACAATCTATTTCATAGCTTTGAGCAATTTTCTGTTCCCATAGATGGTACTGCATATTTCAACAATAGTACAAATATTGAGAATATTATTAGCCGTGTAACCGGAAAATCTGTTTCTATTATTAATGGATTAATCCGTACTAATGATGCAGCTAATTTATTTTTAATTAATCCTAATGGGATTATTTTTGGTCCCAACGCCTCACTTAATATTGGTGGTTCTTTTATTGCCAGTACAGCTAATAAATTAAAATTTGCTGACGGAATAGAATTTCTAGCTACAGCGAACCAAGTATCTCCTCTACTTACCATCAGTGCGCCTATAGGTTTAGGATTTGGAGAAGTACCAGGAAAAATACTTAATCAAGCTAATACACTAGATGCATTTGAAAATCTTGTTGGTCTGCAAGTGCCATCAAATAAAACCTTAGCACTTGTGGGTGGAGAAGTAGCTGTAGAGGGAGGCTTCCTAACAACACCAGGGGGAAGAATTGAGTTAGGAAGTGTCTCAAGCAACAGTTTTGTTAACCTAACGCCTACAGCCAAAGGTTGGGTGTTGGATTATCAGGGTATCTCAAACTTTCAGGATATCACTTTATCTCAAGCAGCTTATCTAGGTTCGAGTGATTTTAAGGGTGTTGATATCCAAATCCAGGGAAGGCGCGTTATCCTCAACCAAGGAAGTCAGGTGAGTTCTGTAGCTGGAACTGATGCTCAACCAGAGAATCTCAAAATCAATGCCTCAGAACAATTAGAGCTAATAAGTGCGCCAGAAGATTTATTCTTAACAGGTGTATTTAACGAGGTTATTGAAGATGCTACAGGTGAAGGAAAAACACTCACAATTGAAACAAGTCGTTTAATCCTCCAAGGAGGGGCACAGATATCAACTACTACTTTTAGCACAGGTCGGGGAGTAGATTTATCAGTAAAAGCTTTGGAATCTATTGAACTATTGGGCATCTCTTCTATTTTTGATCTTCCAAGCGGTTTATTTGCCAGAGTTAGCGAGGAAGCTACAGGTGATGGTGGAACTTTAAGCATTGAAACTGCACAGCTACTAATTCAGGCAGGAGCGCAGGTATCAACTGATACTTTTGGTGCTGGCAATGCAGGAGAATTGAGAGTTATAGCTTCTGAGTCAGTAACAGTGGAGGGTAGAAGACCAGATAACTTAATAGGTAGTGGTTTGTTTGCTCAAGTTTATAGGGAAGCGACAGGTGATGGTGGCAATTTAACTATTGAAACTCGAAAGCTAAATGTTTTAGGTGGAGCGCAGATTTCAACATCTGCTCGTAATGAAGGTAAAGGAGGAGTTTTAACTATTAATGCTATTGATTCGATTCTTCTAAGCGGTGTCGCACCGACGATTAATGATAATAGATTCAACAGGAGTAATATTCTTGTATCAGCAGAACGAGGAGCCACTAGTGATGCGGGAGAATTAAATATTACAACTGGAAGCTTGATAGTTGAAGAAGGAGCCAGAATATCGGCAGATAATTTCGGTTCAGGTCAGGGAGGAACTGCAAATTTAAATGTTAGACAGTTACTGATTCGCAATGGAGGAGAAGTAAGAGCTGGCTCGTTTGGTGAAGGGCCGGGTGGCACTTTAAATGTTAACGCTAGCGAGTCTATAAATATTATCGGTACTAGAAACATTGAAGGTAAAAATACCCCTAGTACCTTATTTTCTCAAGCTTTTGAAGGTGGTGAAGCTGGAAACTTAATTATCAACACCCCAATTTTAAATGTTGGCAATGAGGGAGAAGTAACTGTCAATGCTACAGGTACTGGTGCAGCAGGTAATTTAACGGCAAATGCTAATACTATCCGCCTTAACCAAGGTAAACTCACCGCAGAAACTAACGCGGGTGAAGGTGCAAATATTAGGCTAGAAAATCTACAAATATTAACACTGCAAAATCAAAGTTTGATTTCTGCTCAAGCCTTCAATCAAGCAAATGGTGGCAATATCACCATTAACGCACCTGATGGTTTCATTATTGCCTTCCCCAATCAAAATAATGATATTGTCGCCAATGCATTTCAAGGGCGAGGTGGCAATATCAACATTACTGCCCGTAATATTTTTAATCTCACAGAACAGCAATCAACTCCAGCAAATAATACAAATGATATTGATGCTAGTTCCCGTTTTGGTCTGACAGGTTCCATAATCATCAATACCCCTGATGTAGACCCCAGTCGCGGTTTGGTACAGTTACCTGAAAATTTGATAGATGCATCACAACAAATTGTCTCTAGCTGCAACCCCGGAAGTCTCGCTAGTCGTAGTTCATTCACCGTAACCGGACGCGGAGGAATTGCCCGCAGTCCCATAGAACCATTACAAGCAGAAATACCAACGGCACGTTGGATAACATTAGATACAGCAAATGAGAGGCAATTTAGTTATATTAATTCCCAATCTCCCATATCTGAAATAGTCGAAGCACAAGGCTGGATTATAGATAAAAATGGTACAGTATCTTTGGTAGCCCAAATTCCAAATATTACACCTCATGGTTCTGTTGCTAGTAATATTTGTCCGGTTAAATAATACTATTTTAGATTTTAGATAACAACAAAATTCTTTTTAATTACGAATTACGCATTACGAATTACGAATTATTATTGTGGGCAAATTAGTAGTTTTAAATTTAGCAACAGGAAGCTTTGAGGCAGGATTTCCTGTAACACTACAAATTGGTGATGAAAATGCCCGTCCAATTGTAGAAATTACAGGTGATTTACCACCAAACCCAGAAATTCTTATTGCTTACTATCACTGGCAATCAATTTACCTGAACTTAAAATTTCCTAGTCGCCCTATCGGTATACCCAAACAATCAAAACAAAAGCCTTCATTAGAAGATTGTCAACAAGCAGCAGATAAGTTAAAAGTTTGCTTTAATACTTGGTTGACTGCCGATTCTTTTCGCCCCATCCGCGAAAAATGCCTAGAAAAACTTTTACCTGAAGATAATATACGCATACTTTTACAAACCATAGACCTGAGATTGCAAAAACTTCCTTGGCATCTTTGGGATTTACTAGAACGCTATCCAAATGCAGAAATCGCTCTCAGTGCGCCTAGCTATGAACAAGTAAGCCGCCAACCCCCTCAATCTATGGTGAAAATTCTCGCAATTTTGGGTAATAGCCAAGGAATTGATATCCAAGCCGACAGCAAGATTTTGGAAAAATTACCTCATGCAAATACTACCTTTTTAGTGGAACCATCAGCTAAAGACCTCACTGACCAAATATGGGAACAAAACTGGCAGATTTTGTTTTTCGCTGGACATAGTTACACTTCCAGAAGCGGCGAAAGTGGAAAAATTCACATTAATCAAACTGAGAGTTTAACAATTAGTCAGTTAAAGTACGCTTTGAGAAAAGCTGTAGCACGAGGTTTGCATCTGGCAATTTTTAACTCTTGTGATGGTTTAGGTTTGGCACGAGAGTTTGCAGATTTGCACATACCCCAAATAATTGTGATGCGAGAACCTGTTCCTGACAGGGTAGCGCAAGAATTTCTCAAATATTTTTTAGAAGCTTTTGCCAGTGGTGAATCTTTATACATAGCGGTACGAGAGGCGCGGGAACGCTTGCAAGGATTAGAAAATCAATTTCCTTGTGCTACTTGGTTGCCTGTAATTTATCAAAATCCAGCAGTCATGCCTTTGCGGTGGCAACAATTACACCTCAACAATAGCAATCTTCAAACATCATCTCTACCGCAAATTACGCCAAGGGTAGATATCAATCGACGATTTGCTTTATCTGCGGTCATGCTGGCCAGTATGGGAATAACAGTATTGTTAATGGGAATGCGGTATTTTGGTTTACTGCAATCATGGGAGTTAATGGCATTTGACCATCTGCTACGTCTGCGTCCTCAAGAAAAGCCTGATTCTCGCATTTTAGTCATTAATATTACCGAAGAAGATGTGCAAGCACAATCTTCACAAGGGCGGGGGTCTTTATCAGATGAGGCTCTGGCCAAATTGTTAGAAAAATTGGAGGCACATCAACCACAAGCTATTGGTTTAGATATATACCGAGATTATGCCGTACAGAGAAATTATTCCTTGGCAAAACGAATGAGAAAAAGCGATCGCTTTGTCGCAGTTTGTCAAGTAAGCAATCCTCAAACTGGAAAACCAGGTATTAAACCACCACCGGAAGTTTCCCCTGATGCTCTAGGCTTTAGCGATATCGTCTTAGATACAGATAATGTCGTGCGTCGGCATTTGTTAGCGTTAACTCCCCCTCCCTCATCTGTTTGTACTGCACCTTATGCCTTAAATGTGCAGTTAACACTACGTTACTTATACAGCCAAGGCATTAAGTTACAATTTACTCATGATGGTGCGTGGCAACTAGGAAAGCTCAAATTTAAACCCCTAGAAGCTCATACCGGAGGCTACCAAAGAATAGACGCTTGGGGACACCAAATTTTACTCAATTATCGCACCTTGAGTAACCCAGAAGCGATCGCACCCAGTGTCACCCTCACACAAGCACTAGCAGGTCAACTAAATCCCCATGCCGTTAAAGACCGGATAGTTTTAATTGGCACAACCGCCGAAAGTTTCCGCGATTACTGGTTGACTCCCTACGCCTCCCCCACAGGAAAGCCCCAGGAAATCGCAGGAGTCTTTTTACAAGCCCAGATGGTCAGCCAATTGCTAAGTGCAGCTTTGGATGGGCGACCTCTGTTGTGGACTTGGCCGATATGGAGTGAAGGAATTTGGATTTGGGGTTGGGCTATCGGTGGTGGTTTACTTGCTGTATATCTGCGCCGACTGACTTATGTCAGCTTGGCAATTGGGATTGCATTTTGCGGTTTGTACGGTATTTGCTTGATAATATTAATACTATACAGTTGTTGGATTCCCTTAGTACCTGCCGCGATCGCTTTAGGAGGTAGTGCTGTAATTTTGGTAATTCGTAGTTCGTAATTAATACCAAATCCATGTGAGCCTGCTTTTATGTTTATCAAACAGATTATGAAAAAACATAGGCAAAAAATTCATTTCATCACAGCTTTGGGGATGATATTAATCGGTAACATTTACTCCATGCAACTTCAGGCACTGCCAGTTCCTGCTCACCTAGCCTCGATAAAATTTATGCCGCCACCACCACCTCCAGATAGAGGCGCAACAGGAAGCCGAGGTGGTGCTGCAAGTCGGGGATGCGATGCGAACAATCAGACAGTAACGGCATTAGTTCCTATATATGAGCAGACTGTTAGCCAAGGAAAGCAAGAATCTATTTCTATCACCAAGGTTTGGGGTTTGACGAACCTCGAACATCCCTACTTATTGTTTTTTGTTCCTTATAAAATGTCATCCATCGCTAACATGGAGTTTGTTCTGAAAGACGAGACAAATAATAAAAGTCAAACTCTATACCGAAATTTTGTCACGCCACCAGAATCTCCTGGGATTGTTAAAGTTGATTTACCAGCAAGTGTCACCCCATTGCAAGTGGGAAAAATGTATCGCTGGTTTTTCAAAGTCAAAGTAAAGTGCAACTCCCAACAACCGACCACTCTAGATTATGTTGAAGGTTGGGTACAACGGGTTAACCAAGATTTAGCCTTAACCGAACAGCTCAAACAAGCAACACCTCAACAAAAGGTAGTGCTTTATGCCGAAAATGGTATTTGGTACGATGCCCTCATGACTTTAGCAGAATTACGTTTCGCAAATCCTAATGATGCTACTCTGTTGACAAAATGGACAAGTTTGCTGAATTCAGTTGGTTTGGATGAACTAGCTAACCAACCCTTGGTTAATTGCTGTAAACCAAGCAAGAATCATAAGGAAACTCCAACAAATAATATCGTGTCCAGTTAAAGACTTATCATTAAGACCGCAGAGGAGCACAGAGGCAGGGTTTTGTGGCTCTTCTGCATAGATCGGGAATTATAACTAATTAGCCGGACTTGATATAAATTATCTCCCCAGAAGTTTTTGACTGTTCCCAGTCATCACTCATTACCTCCTTTGATTTAGCCTTATCTAACTTAGGTAAGAAGGTTAGCGTCGAGAACCCCTCACCATAATTTATGGATAGCTGCGATTGAGGTTAACACGATGAAACGTTTAGCATCTCTTGTTATGGCACTATTCATAGGAACTACTGCCATTGTTGCTTTCTCTCCAGACTCTCAAGCCCAACCTAGAAGAGAAGACTCCTATAGAACACGAGATTACCGCTATGGTGAGCGCGACAGATCGTACTATCCCCGCCGTTATTACAGGGGAGAGAGAAGATATCCGCGTTACAGACGCGATCGCTATCGAGATTACTATCGGTCACCCTATCGCGATCGCGGTCGCTCCTATACACCGGGATACCGCTACTAGGCTCTGTACCTTCACTTGACTGATGATGGATAACGGACGTACTAAGTCCATTACTCTATCCCTAGTGAAAGTCTCAGTGAATGGTGTAAACAATGCAAAAATATAAAAGCTTGTGGTAAAGTTGGCTTGCTGCTAACTGAAATACCGCGAGCTTTTTTGGCATGTCTAAAAGTAAAGTTTCAAAAGCAGCAGCTGTTTACGTAGATGGTAAATTTCAAGACTACAGCGATCGCTACTGCTCAAAGTTTTTAAATTTCCGCTGGTAACTACTCATGCTCAGACGCTTCAACAGCCGTAAAACATTATCAGCGGCTGTGCTTTTACTTGTCGTATGCTTTACTCTGATAAGCGTGCATTCATTTGGGCAAACAATTATGACCTCAGCACCCCGACTGCTGACCGACCCATTTTTGCAACTGCCAACTGAAACCTCAGTGCGAGTAGTTTGGTTCACCGAGTTTGCTGGTGCTAAACACAAAGTCGCCTATGGAGAAAATTTCCAGCAAACTGTCCAGGCCAGCACAACTAAACTCAGTCGCACGCGCGAAGACCAGAAATCACGAGTCGCCAACCAAACCCAAGACGGACAAGTTTATCAACAACCTGTTATGCGTGACATTTGGCGACATGAAGCTGAAGTAACTGGGTTAACTCCTGGCGTGCGGGTGAACTATCGCATCACAAGTGTACGAGAAGATGGTGAAAGTGTTAGTAGCGACGTTTTTACCCTCGCACCCACCCCAAAACCGGGTACACCACTGAAAATTTTGCTGACTTCTGACCATCAATTAAAGCCAATGACAGAGGTAAATCTGCAAAAGGTCGTGGAGACAGTGGGACGTGTCGATGCAGTGTGGTTTGCTGGTGATTTGATCAACGTCAGCGATCGCGCCTCGGAATGGTTTGATGATAATCGAGGTAGCGCCTTATTTCCAGGTTTACAAGGTCGTGCCAAATATGAAATAGAACATAACGGCGTGAAGACAACCTACACGGGAGGTCAAATAATTCAACACGCGCCGATGTTTACTTGCATTGGCAATCATGAAGTGATGGGAAGATTTGCCAGGAAAGAGAGTTTAAATGATGAATTTGATGATACATTTCCCCGTGCAATTGCCCAAAAATTATATCGCGACAAATCTCTCATAGATAGTTCTTTTAATACTAATACCTACGAAGAAATTTTCACCCTTCCCCAAAGTCAAGAGGGTGGCAAAAAATATTATACAGTCAGCTTTGGTGATGTGCGTTTAGTAGTCTTATATGCCACAAATATGTGGCGGACTCCCAAGTTTGATGGAAAATATGCAGGCAGATACCGAGAGGCAGAAAAAGACTTAAATAATCCTGAAAATTGGGGTTATGGACAGATTATTTATGAGCCAATTAATCGAGGCAGTAAGCAATACAATTGGCTAGAACAAGAACTCAAGAGTCCTGAATTTAAACAAGCAAAATACAAAGTTGTGATGTTCCATCATCCGCCCCATACTCTGGGTGATAATATTGTCCCTGCCTATACCAATCCAGTGCAAATAATTGAACGGGACGACATTGGCAACATCAAAGCAATACGTTACGAATATCCCAAAGACGCAGACTATCTCATCCGTGATGTCATACCTTTATTAGAAGCAGCTGATGTGCAACTAGTTTTCTACGGACATTCCCATTTGTGGAACCGCTTTATTAGCCCAAATGGTATGCACTTTCTAGAAACATCTAATGTAGGCAACACTTATGGGGCCGCTTGGGGTGACAAAAAACGAGAAGTACCAATTGGCTACAAAGAAGATTATGTTGTGCTTGGCGATCCTAACGGGTTAAAACCAGTATTGCCGACAATTGCCCCGTTGTTAGGCAAAGATGGTAAGCCACTACCCTATATTGCCAGTAATGACATTACAGGGTTCAGCATCTTTGATACGGGGACAGGTATAGTCAGCAGCTACCGTTTTGATACCCGCAAGCCAGATTCAGATGTTTTAAAGTTTGATGAATTTAAATTGAAATAATTGCCCACTTAACTCTAATTCAACACCAAGTGAGCGTAGTCTTTCTGCCAACTGTTCAGCGCGTTGGCGTTCTCGTTCGTATTTTTCGCTTCAACACGGACAGTTCACTCAAATGGGTGAGGAACAATTCAACCAAATGGGTGAGCCAAGTGTAGGAGGTGAAGATTTATAACAAAAGTAAATCTATTAATACAGACCATTAATTGCTTTTCACATCAGTTAAGGTTATCTTATGAAACTTACAACCTTGATAAATTCTGTATTTGTTGTTGCTTCTGTTGCTTTCACCTCTGGAATTGCTAGCGCTCAATCAGCCACCAACAACTACGCTAGTGCAACCAACAACGGGCAAAATACACATGTTAATTCTCAGGCTCGAGACAATAATTCTACGAATATCAGCTACATCCAACCTTTCAATCTAGTTTCTCTTGCTTATCAAGGTGGTCTAAAGCAGCAGGGCATTCCCAGTGGGGGAACTCTGGTTTCTGAATACCAGAACCGAAATATTACTGCGAAAGATTTAGTTAAAGCTGCTGTAAATGCTAACAAATTACCAGCACAAGTTTTGAACGAGCAGAATTATTTGAGCGCTGTCAGGTCACAGTTATCTTCATTATCTAGAAATTTTACTATCTAAGTGCAGCTTTGCAAACTGCGACAATTAACAAAAAGGACTAAGTATCAGTACAGATTTTAGCCATTCAAGCTTATTTTTTCGACGATTTTTGAGCGATCGCTGTTTATCAAATAATTGCCGAATTGCGATCGCAAATTCACTAGTCTTAGGTCAATTGGTACATACTAAACTCCATTGCCAGATGCAGCCCCACATCTTGTTGTACTACAGTCATCTTCATCCATAAGGACAACCCTAGCACCACCAGATACTGCACTCTAAGCTGCCCAAGTTTCGGTTAGCCCGCCTCGAATCACAAGCACATCTGCTTCTCATTCGAGTTCAAAATCGGTTGTCCCACTTTTAGGCATTAATGCTTTCCCCCATTGATAAAGTCCCCAGAGTAAACTCTTCAGCCTCTCGGTATTTTTCTTTCTTTGCAGCTTGGCAGATTACTAGCAAATCAAAATACTGTAATTTTATAAAAAATACGCTATCTTGATTGACTTGCCGTAGTTTGTATAACAAATTTTTTCACACTTCCTAGAAAAAAGCAAGCATCAGATCGTACAAAGTTATAACTAAGTTATATAAAAATCTTCCTAAAGGCACTTGCTTTTTATTGTAAATTATGCAAATATCCAAAGTTAAGATTAAAACTACTTAAATTCGATAGATTTACAGGAGTTTAACTGAGTACCGTAGATGCTTTGCCAACTTGAAAGAAGTACCGTCCGTCGTTTCTGCCAACTTAAAGCAACTGGCGTTACTGAGTGCTGAGTTAGGAGTTAGTTATTTCTTACTCTCCCCTAGCTTCCCTGACTTCTCTGCCTTTGTTGATGTCAATTCTGACTAAACCGAGGTGATTTCAACATAGGTGCAAAAGTTCAAATAACCGAATCAAGAAAAATCCCAAATATTTACCCAACTATAATATTTCCCCATTTCAAACTTAAGTTGACCGCTTAGGAAAAATTTGCTTGCTGCGGTTTCTGCGGTGTACCAGCAGCAAAAGATGTTACTGATTTTGCGTGCATAACTAAAAAACCAATGTCTAAAGTTTCCTGGAATTATTTGCTAGTTCTCCCAGCCTTTTTTAGTGGACTTTTGGTCTTGTTTTCAGCAGCGAGTGGATCTGAAATTCAGAGGATGCCTGAGCCAAAATCGCAGGCAACACCAAATGTTGAAAATATTTCCTCAAGTATTGCTGCCGAACAAAATCAGACACAGTTAACCCAATCAGTAGAGGATGTACAAGTCACAAAAAACACACAGACACTCGCCAATCAAATAGTTCCTCCTCAAGAAAAAGACCAAAATGGGAAGCAGACTTCAGCAAATCAAACTAACTCAATGGGACAGGTTACGTCTGTTTCGGAACTGTCTGATGTTCAGCCTACAGATTGGGCATTTCAAGCTCTACAATCTTTGGTTGAGCGTTACGGTTGCATTGCTGGATACCCAAGTGGTGATTTTCGTGGGAACCGAGCATTGACACGCTATGAGTTTGCTGCTGGATTGAATGCTTGCCTTAACCGAGTTAACGAACTGATTGCTACTAGCACTGAGAGTTTGGCAACAAAAGAAGATTTGGCTACTTTAGAAAAGCTGCGAGAACAATTTGCATCTGAACTGACAACTTTACGAGGGAGACTCGACTCTTTAGAAGTACGTAATGCTGAAGTGGAAGCCAATCAGTTTTCTACAACTACCAAGCTAGTTGGTGATGCAATATTTATAGTAGCTGATACGTTTGGCGATCGCCCGAATAGTACTGCTGCCGATGATACTCAAGATACTACTCAAACTTTTCTTGGTTACCGTGCTAGACTTAACTTCCAAACTAGCTTTACTGGTAAAGACCAACTAGTCACTCTCATAACGGCTGGTAACAACATTCCTAACTTGGGAAGTTCTTCGGGAACCCAGATGACCCGTTTTGCGTTTGATAGTGATGGCAGAAGTGATACATATCTTAGCCAGTTAACATATCGCTTCCCATTAAGCTCAAAAGCTACTGTTTGGGTAGGCCCTAGGGCACTTCAACCAGCAGTTTTTACTCCCACCTTAAATGCCGCCGTTGGTGGGATAAATGGTGCTGTCTCCCGGTTTGCAACATTCAACCATACTGTTTATCGACCTGGCTTTGATGGTGCTGGTTTAGCTTTCGGATATAAGTTTAGCAATCAATTGCAATTAAGCTTAGGTTACATAGCAGATAACAATCAGGCTCCTAACCCTGCCAGCCGAAATGGACTTTTCAATGGTACTCATTTAGCACTTGCTCAGCTAACCATATCACCCAGTCGCAAACTAGATATTGGCCTCACCTACACCCGCAAATACTATATTGGTAACTCTGGTTTTAATCTCACAGGTGGTACCGGTAGCACTTTCGCCAGAAATCCTTTTGAGCAAAACTCTACCATCAGCAATAATTTCGGACTTGAATTTAACTGGAGAGCAAGCGATCGCTTTACTTTAGGTGGTTGGTTTGGTTATACACTTGCTAATCGTAACGACACTGATGAAGATGCAACCATAATTAATGCTGCACTCACCTTTGGTTTTCCAGACTTGTTTAAAAAAGGTAATCAGGGTGGATTTATCGTTGGTGTACCACCTAAAGTTACTAGTAGTGACTATAGAAACAGAGCAGGACTGCTTCGAGAAGATCCAGATACTTCTTTACACATTGAGGCTTTTTATACCTACCGAGTGAATGACAACATCACTATTACCCCAGATTTTTATATCATTACCAAGCCAGAACACAATGGTAATAACGATCCGATTTGGGTGGGTGCCCTCCGTACTACCTTTACTTTCTAGGAGATAGAAAGCAGTCGCAATGAAAAAATTTCACCCCCATGCATGAAAAAGGGACAAGGGAGAAATTCCCCCTACACCCCATATCCTTACACCCTCTTTAAAGTCAGACGTTATTAGTCAATCGAAGATGTGATTTACTGGGACAAAACTTGTGTTTTCCACTACAGCAATTGCTGCTACAAAGATGTCAGAATTATGGAGAATAAATTCATAGCAATTTACACACATTACAGCCACAAATCAATCTCGCTCGTCTTCCCATTCCCCAGTCTTCACTCCCCATTCATTACTAATCATCAAGTTGAACTTGCTTTTTACCTAAATTCAGGTAAAATTTTGACTATAAAATACGGTAAATTGGTCGAGATTAAGTAGTTTGCTACTTTAAGGTATCCTGACAACAATGCAAATTCTTTGGTTTATTCCCACTGGTGGCGACGGACGTTATTTAGGAACAGAGAATGGCAGGCGCACTGCTACTCCTGATTATTTGCAGCAAATTGCCCAAGCTGTGGATAATTTGGGCTACACAGGTGCATTGCTACCTACAAGCTCTTTTTGTGAGGATGCTTGGATTACTGCTGCTTCTCTAATATCTGTCACCAAGCGGATGAAGTTTCTAGTAGCAATTCGTCCAGGAATTTCTTCTCCAG
This sequence comes from Dendronalium sp. ChiSLP03b, assembly GCF_034531165.2. NCBI lineage: Bacteria > Bacillati > Cyanobacteriota > Cyanophyceae > Nostocales > Nostocaceae > Dendronalium > Dendronalium sp. ChiSLP03b. The sequence continues at coordinate 42,885 of NZ_JAVRBR020000143.1, forward strand.
GTGTGGCTGCACGTATGGCAGCGACATTTGACCGGATGTCGAATGGTCGATTGTCGATTAATGTGGTGACAGGTGGCGATCCAATACAACTTGCTGGAGATGGCTTGCATCTTAGCCATGATGACCGTTATGAGTTAACCGACGAGTTCCTCACAGTTTGGCGAGGAATCATCAGTGGGGAAACCGTTAATTTTCAGGGACGCTACCTGGACATCAAAGGCGGTAAGCTTTTGTTCCCACCAATTCAAAATCCTTATCCGCCGCTGTGGTTCGGTGGTTCATCTACTGCTGCCAAGCGAGTTGCTGCCAAACATATTGATGTTTACCTAACTTGGGGAGAACCTCCTGAGCAAGTAGCACAAAAGATTGCCGAAGTACGGCAACTAGCGGCTGAACAAGGTAGAACAGTACGTTTTGGGATTCGTCTGCATGTGATTGTGCGGGAAACAGAATCAGCAGCTTGGGATGCAGCTAATGAGTTAATTAAGTATGTCGATGAGGCAGCGATCGCTAAAGCCCAACAAGCTCTAGCCAAGTCTGATTCTGAGGGACAACGGCGTATGAGTCAACTGCATAGCGGCTCGCGAGAAGCATTAGAGATTAGCCCCAATTTGTGGGCAGGAATTGGGTTGGTACGGGATGGTGCTGGTACCGCCCTTGTTGGCGATCCTGATACCGTTGCCGCCAGGATGCTGGAATATCGAGAACTGGGCATAGAAACTTTCATCTTCTCTGGATATCCCCATCTAGAAGAAGCCTATCGCACTGCGGAATTATTGTTTCCACGGCTACCTTTGCAAAATGAATCTGCACCTTTAACACAACAGACCTTAAGTCCTTTTAGTAAAATTGTCAGCAAAGAAGATTTCGCTAAACAACTAACAACTGCCTCATAACCATGCCAATTTTAGATTTTGCGGAAAGTTGCCATAGCGAAGCCTCGAGCGTTGGAGGGTCTCTTTCCGTGGCAAACTTTCAAAGACGGATTTGAGATTTTAATAAAGTACAAAGACTAAATCTCAAACCTAAAATACAAAATTTGATACTCTTCGATTTATCTTTGGAGACAATCTGAAATCTAAAATCAAAAATTCAATGGCTATTACCCTAAAAAATACCAAAAGCAAAAATTACAATATAAACCTGAAAGCGGTGCTAGACAGCCCACAAGCGGAGAAAATAGTTCCTTGGATTGTGCCAGTTCTAGTGCTAATGCTTTGGGAACTTTCTTCAAGAACTGGTTTACTCTCTACGAGAATTTTGCCAGCACCGAGTGGCGTAATCGCTACAGCATATAAATTAGCCTCGACTGGAGAACTATTCCAACATATAGGAATTAGTGCTGGACGTGCGATATCTGGTTTTCTAGTCGGCGGCAGTATTGGCTTCGGCTTAGGATTGCTCAATGGCTTTTCTCGTATAGCAGAAAAGTTGTTGGATAGTTCCCTACAAATGCTCCGCACTATTCCCAACTTGGCATTAATTCCACTAGTAATTCTCTGGTTTGGAATTGGCGATCAAGCTAGATTATTTCTAGTATCTATGGGGGTTTTTTTCCCACTCTATCTCAACACATTTCATGGAATTCGTAGTGTCGATCCTGGACTAATTGAGATGGGGAAAGTTTATGGATTGAAAACACCACAGCTTTTGTGGCAAATCATTTTCCCAGGAGCATTATCTTCGATTCTAGTTGGAGTCCGTTTTTCTTTGGGGATTATGTGGCTAACCCTGATTGTTGCAGAAACCATCGCCGCAGATTCTGGTCTTGGTTACATGGCAATGAATGCCCGTGAATTTATGCAAACTGATGTAGTGGTTTTGAGTATTGTTATCTACGCTTTGCTAGGTAAATTGGCAGATGCGATCGCTAGAGGATTAGAAGCAAAATTCTTAGCTTGGAATCCCAATTATCAGTAGCGTAAATAGATACCAAAGTCCCAAAATCATTAGATTAAATCTAACGAGTCTTAATTACGAATTAATACAAGTCCCAACTGTTTTGAAAATGGAGGTTTTCAAGTGAGTTCAAACAGACAAGGTACACAGCTAAGTATTTTGGATTTGACTAAGACTTTTGGCAATCAAACTGTTTTAAATTCATTGAATTTAGAAGTTGCAACAGGTGAGTTTGTTGCCATTGTGGGACGTAGTGGTTGTGGTAAAAGTACCTTACTACGTCTTGTGTCAGGATTGGATAAAGCGACTTCGGGCGGAATACTACTGGATGAAGAACCATTGCATAGGCTCAGTCGTTCTGTAACAGTAATGTTTCAAGACCCCCGCTTGCTGCCATGGAAGCGAGTTATTGAGAATGTGGGGTTGGGCTTGCAAGGCAATTGGCGTGAAAGAGCGCTGTGGGCACTGGAGAAAGTGGGGCTAAAAGATAGAGCTGGAGAGTGGCCATCTGTACTGTCTGGAGGACAGCGGCAACGGGTGTCACTTGCAAGAGCATTAGTGAGTCAGCCACGTTTGTTGTTGCTGGATGAGCCTTTGGGAGCGTTAGATGCTCTAACTCGCTTAGAGATGCAGCATTTAATTGAAAATTTATGGCAAGAACGAAGATTTACTGCGTTTTTAGTTACTCATGATGTAGAAGAGGCTGTAGCGTTGGCAGATCGAGTAATACTGATTGAAGATGGATATATTGCTATGGATGTCGCTGTAAACCTTCCACGCCCTCGAGACAGGGCCGGCGAAGTTTTTGTCAATATCAGAGAAACAGTTCTAGAACGAGTAATGAGTGGCGAAAGAACTCCAGCAGCAAGTCAACAATTAGTACAGATGGGTGTTTGATATTTAGTTATCAGGAAAATAACACCTCAATTGAGGTGTCTTTAAGTTGCACTAAAGGTTTGATTGTAGGAGAGGCAGAGGATGCGGGGACAAAGAGAGTAACAACTGACCCTTACGGGTGACGCTCCTGCGTCGCTAACGCTGCGAAGATCGGCAGTTGCTACCCTGCGGGTTCCGCTTTAGCGGTACAACTCGGGAAACCCGACGACAGTTGCCTCAAGTCGGGAAACCCGCCCAACGCACTGCCTCACAACTCACTAAAAGGTTATTGCAGGCAGTCGAAAAACGCTGTAACTTGATATATCTGAAGTGCTTTAAGACTTCTTAAACTCTTAAAAATAAAGAGTAAGGAGTGAAGAGTATGGGAAGAAACTGTTGTCATGATGCTTGTAGGATTTTCCCATGAGTGGCTGACTTGAAAGTGGGTGTAGGGAAAAGCCAGATTTTCATGTGTGGTAGTGACATTTTTTCATTGGGACTGCTTTGTAAATGAGCTATCAAGGGGGTAGCGAGTTGTGAAAATAATTCTACCTGTAAATCTTGCTCCTAACATTGAGCCACTTCTACCATCTGATATACAGGTAGTGCAGGTGGATAGTGAAGGCAATCTCAACAGTGATACCAGTGATGCAGAAGTTTATATCAATGGGTTTTACTCGAATTTCGATATTTATGACAAAGTATTGACAATGTTACCTGCATTGCGTTGGCAACAATCACCGAGTGCTGGAGTAAATCACGTCCTCACACCTGCTTTTTTGGAACGGGATATTATCCTTACTAACGGTGCGGGCATTCATGCCATACCCATTGCAGAATTTGTCCTAACTTTCATGCTCTATCATGCTAAGAACCTGCGGAAATTGCAAATCTTTCAGGATCAACACACTTGGGTGCGAGGAGTGTTTCTGAAAGAGTTAGCAAACGCGACTTTATTAATTATTGGGACAGGAAATATTGGTATGGCGATCGCTTCTCGCGCTAAAGCATTTGGAATGCGAGTTTGGGGGAGTCGTCGCCATCCGGAACTATTAGCAAATTTTGACAAGATTGTGGGTGCTGATGAATGGCGATCGCTTCTCCCAGCCGCAGACTATGTAGTTATTGCAACTCCTCTAACTCCAGAAACTCAAGGTATGATTGATGCCACAGCCTTACGCTTAATGCGACGGTCTGCCTATCTAATTAATATTGCTCGTGGTGCGATCGTTGATGAAGCCGCATTGTTGACTGCCTTAAGTGAGGGTTGGATAGCAGGTGCTGGACTAGACACCGTAATCACTGAACCACTACCGCCAGAAAGTCCCTTGTGGTCACTCCCAAATATCTTTATCACACCCCACTGTTCAGCCCTTTCACCATCTCTAAAAGAGCGCATCACGGAACTGTTTATCGATAATCTTAGGCGTTACCAAGCTGGGCAACCCTTGCGGAATATAGTTGACAAGCAAGCAGGATACTGATTTTCGGCTCATCTTATTAATTTGTTTTCAAGGTTACGAACGAACCATGTTGCTTACCCTTGCAAACATACCCTGGCAAAATAAGTAAACCAACTAGTAATTCCCAATAACTTAAATATGTCTTCCAAGAAGATAGGAATATTATACAAACCACTATCACTGAAAATGTCATAAAGTTTTTATAAAGTTTATAATTTAACTCCGTATAATTCTGCTGATTGATTAAAATTAGGCGATCGCTTTTTGTAAGAAGAGTGAGCGATCGCTTTATATATGCATTAAATTCTCAATTTTGCTTCTAATTAATTCCTCGGAGTTTGCGAGTGTTGTCAACTAAACTTTGAGCAAACTGATCGAACCTTTGGGAAAGTTTTTCATCTAGCAATTTGCTTTCAGGACTAAAAGCACCCCAAGCTTGTCCAATAGCAATTTGTTCGGGAATTACCCAACCATGAACCCACCGCATAATCAGCCGTAGGTCGTTGAGCGCATTACTATTAGACTGACCCCCTAACACGCTAATTAGTCCTGTCACTTTACCAGACAGTTCATCAAAGCTCATCAAATCAAGGGCATTTTTAATAACACCACTGACGCCACCATGATACTCAGGTGTCGCCAAAATCAATCCATCAGCGTTACGAACAGTATCGCGTAACCGCTGAACGTCTGGATATTCTGGATACTCTTTTGCGCCATCACAAAATGGTAACTGCAACTGCCGCAAATCCAGGATTTCTACTTCTGCTCCTAGGGCTTCTACTCGTTGCGCTGCTACTTGCAAAGCAAGCTGGGTATATGAGTTAGTTCTTAAACTGCCACCAATGCCAACAATTTTTACCATAATTCACCGATCAACGTAGATAATTAGCTACCATCACCAGAATTTTTGAAAGTCGGACTCATTACGACTATGATTATCTTAACGATTTATCTTCTCATAGTCAAATTACAATCCAAGTGAGGATTTTTTACTTATACCAAGTGAAATAAGAGTTATGAGTTAGGAGACAGGGGGCAGAGGAGAGAATTATTAAATAATTTCTTTGTGTCCCCCTTCGGATGATGTTTGTGACGCTTGAGGACTCGCGCTTCACTGCGCTAACTGACTCGACGGGAAGCAAAGCCACTCTGGTCTTGGGGTTTCACGCCAGTTCTCTCAAGTCGGCAAAGCCGCTCATGAGACTGGCTTCCCAAGTGGAGGAAGTGGCATCTAAGACTCCAACTTCCTCACCGCGTCTCCCTCATTCCCTTATATTCCCCAAGTAGCATGAGTAGAGAGACTGGGGAATGGTTTTATGTAGAAGTTAGACTAGATAAGAAAACAGTGATGTCCAGTTATTGCGATTTTTGCCAGAAGAATAGGCATAAAAGTAGCGCTCAGCTTATGCCAGCAGACAAAGGGTAATTATTATGAAAAATTTCGGGAAAAAGGCATTGATAAAACAGCGATCTGCAAAACGTGTTGCTTGGACTGGTGCTATAGCAGCCAGTTTGATTATGTTGCCAAGTATTTTTGGGGGTACTCCCGCTTTGGGGCAGCAAAAAGCAGAGCGTGACTCCCTAACTTATGGCGAGCTGATCCAGAAAACTGAAAAAGATGAAGTTAGAAAAGTAGAGTTAGATGAAACTGAACAGATAGCAAAGGTATATCTCAAGGGTCAAAAGCCAGATACTCCACCGATACAGGTAAGACTTTTAAATCAAAACACAGAGTTAATTAACAAACTGAAGGCAAAAAACGTTGATTTTGGCGAGGTTTCCTCTGCCAATAGCAAAGCTGCTGTTGGATTATTAATCAACCTGATGTGGATTTTGCCACTAGTAGCTTTAATGTTGTTGTTCCTCCGTCGCTCTACTAATGCTTCTAGCCAAGCGATGAACTTTGGCAAATCTAGAGCGCGCTTCCAAATGGAGGCAAAAACTGGCGTGAAATTTGATGACGTAGCAGGTATCGAAGAAGCGAAAGAGGAGCTGCAAGAAGTCGTCACCTTCTTGAAGCAGCCAGAAAGATTTACTGCTGTAGGCGCACGCATTCCCAAAGGAGTGCTGTTAGTCGGGCCTCCGGGAACTGGTAAAACTTTATTAGCAAAAGCGATCGCAGGGGAAGCTGGCGTACCATTTTTTAGCATTTCCGGCTCAGAATTTGTGGAAATGTTCGTTGGTGTGGGTGCATCCCGCGTCCGCGATTTGTTTAAAAAAGCTAAAGATAATGCCCCTTGTCTGATATTTATCGATGAAATTGACGCGGTAGGACGGCAACGGGGTGCTGGTATCGGTGGTGGTAACGATGAAAGGGAGCAAACCCTCAACCAGCTGCTTACCGAAATGGATGGTTTTGAAGGTAACACAGGCATCATTATTATTGCTGCTACCAACCGCCCGGATGTACTGGATGCAGCTTTGTTGCGTCCCGGACGCTTTGACAGACAAGTGATTGTTGATGCACCGGATTTGAAAGGGCGATTGGAGATTTTGAAAGTTCACGCCCGGAATAAGAAGATAGATCCTAGTGTGTCATTAGATGCGATCGCTCGTCGTACACCTGGATTCACTGGTGCTGATTTAGCTAACTTACTCAACGAAGCTGCCATTTTGACTGCCAGAAGACGCAAAGAAGCTATCACAATCTTAGAAATTGATGATGCAGTGGATCGAGTCGTAGCCGGGATGGAAGGTACAGCCCTAGTAGACAGCAAGAGCAAGCGCTTGATTGCTTATCACGAAGTTGGACACGCCTTAGTAGGCACTTTTCTCAAAGATCATGACCCAGTGCAAAAAGTTACCTTGATTCCACGCGGACAAGCGCTGGGATTAACTTGGTTTACTCCCAATGAAGAACAAGGATTAATTTCCCGTTCCCAACTAAAATCTAGGATTACCGCTACTTTAGGTGGTCGCGCCGCCGAGGAAATTGTTTTTGGTAAGCCGGAAGTAACTACAGGTGCAGGCAATGACTTGCAACAAGTGACAAGTATGGCACGGCAGATGGTGACACGGTTCGGGATGTCCGAATTGGGCCCACTGTCCCTAGAAAATCAGGGTGGAGAGGTATTTTTGGGACGCGACTGGATGAGTAAATCAGAATACTCTGAAGAAATCGCCGCCAAGATTGATGCACAAGTGCGTGAAATTGTCAATAATTGCTACATAAAGTCAAAAGAACTGTTACAAGAAAACCGCACAGTCTTAGAACGTCTTGTGGATTTATTAGCAGACCAAGAAACAATAGATGGTGAATTATTCCGTAAAATTGTCGCTGAACATACTCAGCTAAAAGATACTCAGGTAGTAGATGAAAAATTACCTGTGTCTTATTAGAAAGTAGTCCAAAGTCAATAGTCTAGAATTGATAGACTATTGACTATTTAACATGTTTACTCTGTCTTTACTAGATTTTTTTAATGACGCGAATAAATTTAAGTAATTTTTCACTGGTTTTAAAACTTAAATATTAGACATTGTATATTAAGTAACTTTTTATTCTAAAGATAATTAACTTTGTTATTTTTCCTGGCAGAGCACTTGGTACGTATCGGACTGATACTTATTGTGTCTCTAATCCCTTCAACTACTCTCGTTGCTCAACCTAACAATTTTGATTCAAAAAATACTTTGACTCTCACAAAGATAGCAAACTGCGAAATTTAAATTTAGTTTTTAGCTGCCAGTCAAGAATTGGATCAGCGAGAGATGCAAATAGCACTGGAAGCTGAGAGACAAGCAATTATTATGTGGTTACTTGCTATTAGTTATACATGAATAATTTAAGTATGCATATTTACCAGAATGATTATCCATACACTTAGTCATTAAAATATACAAGTTTGAGATCTAAAAAATTTATAACTGACATAGTTCAGAACTAACTTTGGAAGTTAGTGAAAGTAAGCTAAATCACTGGAGAGTTGCCAAGCAGTTGAAATATTGTTAACGTTTATGCTTAAAATTGCTGAAGAAGTCAATTGAGCATTGATAAGAGGTTCAGTTGACCATTTGCAGGACTCACCCAAGCTATGCTGACTGAGATATTACCTTTCCGTTTTGAGTTAGACACGATCGCCATCGCCGGAGCGAGTTTGTGGTCTTTGGCGCTGTATCTAGGTTTTAACCCAGTCAGCGAATGGGTAATGGAGCAATTAAACCGCTGGTTTAACTTTGCCGAGCGATCGCTTTACACTAGTCAGTCAGAATTTGAAAAGACTCGCAAAGCCAGAGAATCGCAAAATGCTTTCTACGCCTCACTGTTTAGCATCGTGCCATTTCTAATCATTGGCGCTTTATGTAACTGGGGTGTGGAAATCAGTTTAGGTCGCGGTTGGGCAATTAGTATGGGCATACTTGCCTGTATGGGTTCTGGGATCTACGAACTAGGGCGACGCGATGGACAATCTTCAGATTAAGCCAGACACAGAAAATGAGGAAGAAACATTTTACTTCCTCATCTCTCCCTTACACTTTTCTAAAGTTAGATAATACATTTCTTTACATTATTTTGATTAGAATATGGAGCAAAGCTATTTATTAAAAATCCAATTATGAAAAAAGCCTTAATCGGCTTGGCATTGGTGTCAGGGGGGATGTTTTCGGTACTATCTACAATATCCATAGCTGCTTCGTTAGATCGTTGCTCAATTCAGAATCAACTTAGCAATCTCGCTCCTGAAATAGCCAAAAAAATCTATCCTGAAGAAACCAATCGGTTGGCTATATTTCAAAAACATCCACTAACGTCAGCCTCGGAAACAGAAATTAAGCAAGCTGCTGTCAACTATACCCTTGCCAACTATTGCCGATACAAGATACTAAGCGGCACACCTGAAGCCATTTTTGCTCGTCCAATCAAAGGTGCTGAAATTCCTGCTACCGGCTTTGGTGAATTTGATTTTATGGGTAAAGAACCACCAATGATGTTAGTAGTAGTCAAAGGCAACTTTGACATTAGCGGTTCTGGGTTTCCTGGCTTTCAAACGTCAAATCCCCCTCGTTCAACAAAGTACACTGCTTATATTTTTGACCTCCAGGCTGGTACACCGATTTTTTCAGCAACCGGACTGACAGGAAAATACTTTCGCAATGCTCTTAACGACTCAACAATACCAGATGATTTAGAATCTGTTGGGCTTTAATTGTTGTTCAATTTCCTCACAAACAATCTGGGCGATTTTCTCTGCTGCACCGCTTTCGCCACGAACGCTGTGCAGCTTTGCTCGTATCTCGTCTAATTTTTCTGGATTATCCAAATAGTCTAATACCATGTCTGCAACTTCTGGCGCTTGGAGTTTGCCTACAAGTTCTGGTACTATTTCCTGTTTTGCCCAGATATTCGGCCATGCTAATAAACCTTTACGACTCAATACCAGCCAGTTAATCGCTTTCGCAAAGGTAGAACCTACTCCCGGTAAATTAGCTAATAATCCCGGTAAACCATCCCAAGAACGCATCGCATCAAGTTGTTGCGTTGGCAGCAGAACAATCATGGGCACACCTAAAGCACCGAGTTCAGCAGTGTTTGCCCCCACTGTAGTCAGACAGATGCGGCACTGGGATAATAATTCATAGGCAGGCGTTTCTTGCCACAGTTCTACAAATAAGCCCTTTTCTGTTTTGAGTGCTGAGTGATGAGTGACGAGTGATGAGTCGTGTGTGCTTTCCTTTGAGACAATTAAGGAAGCACCATTAAATCCAAAAGTTTTAACAAAAGGGTTTTTCTGCGGGTCTGCAAAACTAGCTAAAGTTTGTAAATCCAAAGTTGGGGCGACGGGAATAACAAACTTGGTTTGCGGTCTTTTGGCATAGATATATTCAGCAATCGCTAACTCTAATGGTACCCCTTGGGTTAATTTTGCCGCTTTTGAACCTGGTAAAAGACCAATTACTTCAGTGCTAAATTCTTCTTGAGTGCTGAGGGCTGAGGAGCCAGCCGCGTGGGCGGGTCTGCCGACTTGAGCGGACTGGCGTTGCTGAGTAAGGAGTTGTCCTTGCACTTCTAGCATCAAATCTCCCACAACTGTAAACTTGTGAGCATATTTCTGGGGAACGCGGGCAGCTACTTTGGGTTTCATCACGCAAAAGCGGTCAATCCAGTTATGCCATCGTGCTTCCCACTCGGCGTAAACAACAGTGCGATATCCCAATTTTTTACCAATGACTACAGGGAAAATTTGATCCCCGCCGAGGAAAACTATTACACCGTGACTTCTCCAATCCCAATTTTCAAAAGTCTTGCCCCAAAGCAAAAATTGCCAAAAATGCTCTGCTTCTTGAACTCTATCAACTTCTGGATAAGAAAGGGCGATCGCAGCTTCTTTACCAGTAGCATTGGGACAAGGCGATAGTACTACGGAAATTCTGACAACACAACGGTCATCCCCCAACTGTTTCCGCAAAGCCCTTACCACCGGACGCACCCAAGTTGTTATCTCTCCAGGGCCATTCGAGAGAATCAGAATATCAAATGGTTGGTTATTCATCAGTCAGTTGTCATTTGTCAACAGTCAATAATTTCCCAGTCATCAATCCCCAATACACAGTTCCCAATTCTTTATATTAAATTTTCGTTACATAATTTGAAGTAATTACTTTCATAAGTTGTCAATATTGGTTAATAAATATTTCATTTTTTATATCGATTTGTGTCAGATAAGGGATAAAATGCCCTCTGGGTAAGGTTTTTCTGATAAAAAACTCATATTGCCTAAAGAGAAGAAGTTAGCTTTGGCGGCATAAACCGCTAATAACTTCCAGTAGAGAACACGCATCAAAGGAGCCTATCTGCATGTTCACCCACGTCAAGTCCACCATTAGACATATTGCGCCAGATAACTTACGCGGACGTAATTTAATCAAGGTGGTCTATGTCGTGCTTGAGTCCCAGTACCAGAGTGCATTGTCACAAGCGGTTCGCACGATTAATTCTAACAATTCTAACCTTGCGATTGAAATCAGCGGTTACTTGATTGAGGAACTCCGAGATCCAGAGAACTACGAAGAGTTCAAACGGGATATGGAGAGTGCCAATATCTTCATCGCCTCACTTATTTTCATAGAAGACTTAGCACAGAAAGTAGTTACAGCAGTCGAACCACACCGCGATCGCTTGGACGTTGCCGTTGTATTTCCCTCAATGCCAGAGGTGATGCGCCTGAACAAAATGGGCAGTTTTTCCTTGGCACAGTTGGGTCAGTCGAAGAGTGCGATCGCACAATTCATGCGGAAACGCAAAGAAAAATCCGGCGCGGGATTCCAAGATGGAATGCTAAAGCTGCTACGAACGCTGCCGCAAGTGCTGAAGTTCCTACCAATGGACAAAGCACAGGACGCACGAAATTTCATGCTTAGCTTTCAGTATTGGCTGGGGGGTTCTCCAGACAACTTGGAAAACTTCTTGCTGATGCTAGCTGATAAATATGTATTTAAAGGTGCAGAGAAAAATGTTGCGTCGGTTGAATATCAAGCACCAGTAGTTTATCCGGATTTAGGGATTTGGCATCCTTTAGCCCCCAGCATGTTTGAGGATGTCAGAGAGTACCTCAACTGGTATACTGCCCGCAAGGATATTTCCAAAGAACTCAAAGATCCCTTAGCTCCCTGTGTTGGCTTAGTATTGCAACGCACTCACCTAGTTACGGGCGATGATGCCCATTATGTAGCGATGGTGCAGGAGTTGGAAGCACTGGGGGCGCGGGTACTTCCCGTCTTTGCTGGGGGTTTAGATTTCTCCAAGCCTGTGGATGCTTACTTCTACGAACCGACTACTAACACAGCGTTGGTAGATGCAGTAATATCACTAACTGGTTTTGCTTTGGTCGGAGGCCCGGCCAGACAAGACCATCCCAAGGCAATTGAGTCACTCAAACGCTTAAACCGTCCTTACATGGTGGCATTGCCCTTAGTTTTCCAAACCACCGAAGAATGGATGGATAGCGATTTGGGCTTGCATCCAATTCAAGTAGCTTTGCAAATTGCCATTCCCGAATTGGATGGGGCAATTGAGCCGATTATATTATCGGGTAGGGATGGTACAACCGGGAAAGCGATCGCACTCCAAGACCGCATCGAAGCAGTAGCACAACGGGCGTTAAAATGGGCTAACCTCCGGCGCAAACCCAAACTCAACAAAAAAGTTGCCATCACCGTTTTCAGCTTCCCCCCAGATAAAGGTAACGTTGGTACTGCTGCTTACTTGGATGTATTCGGTTCCATCTACGAGGTGATGAAAGCCCTCAAGAATAACGGCTACGACGTGCCAGAATTGCCGGAATCAGCAGAGGCGCTGATGCAAGAAGTCATCCATGATGCTCAAGCGCAGTACAGCAGCCCTGAACTGAACATCGCCTACAAGATGTCAGTGCCAGAGTATGAAGCACTCACTCCCTATTCTCAACGCTTAGAGGAAAACTGGGGCCCACCTCCCGGACACCTCAACAGCGACGGGCAAAATCTGCTGATTTACGGTAAACAATTCGGTAACGTCTTCATCGGCGTACAGCCTACCTTTGGTTACGAAGGCGACCCGATGCGGCTGTTGTTCTCCCGTTCTGCCAGTCCCCATCACGGTTTTGCTGCATACTACACTTACCTGGAGCAAGTTTGGCAAGCTGACGCAGTGCTGCACTTTGGCACTCACGGTTCCTTGGAATTTATGCCAGGTAAGCAGATGGGTATGTCTGGTGAATGTTATCCGGATAACTTAATTGGCTCAATTCCCAATCTGTATTATTACGCAGCCAATAATCCTAGTGAAGCGACAATTGCCAAACGTCGGGGTTATGCAGAGACAATTTCTTACCTGACACCTCCCGCTGAAAATGCTGGTTTATACAAAGGTTTGAAGGAACTCAGCGAGTTAATTGCTTCTTACCAAACCTTGAAAGATACTGGTCGTGGCATTCCCATTGTCAACACCATCATGGATAAATGCCGGATAGTGAACCTGGATAAAGATATCAATTTGCCAGAAAGCGATGCCAAGGATATGACCGCTGAGGAGCGGGATAATATTGTGGGCAGCGTTTACCGCAAGTTGATGGAGATTGAGTCTCGGTTATTGCCTTGTGGGTTGCATATCATTGGTAAACCGCCGAGTGCAGAAGAAGCTGTGGCCACTCTCGTCAATATCGCTAGCTTAGACCGTCAAGAAGAAGAAATTCTCAGCTTGCCGCGAATTATCGCCAACAGTTTGGGACGCAAGATTGACGAGATTTACCAAAATAGTGACAAAGGCATCTTAGAAGATGTCCAGCTACTGCAAGACATCACCTTGGCAACCCGCGAAGCAGTTGGTGCCCTTGTCAAAGAACAAACCGATGCTGAAGGGAGAGTTTCTCTAGTTTCCCGGTTGAATTTCTTCAATATGGGCAAAAAAGAACCTTGGGTGGAAGCATTGCATAAAGCAGGTTATCCCAAGGTAGATGGCACAGCCCTGAAACCCCTATTTGAGTATTTGGAATTCTGCTTGCAGCAAGTTTGTGCTGACAACGAATTAGGCGCATTACTCCAAGGTTTAGAAGGCGAGTATATCCTACCCGGCCCTGGTGGCGATCCTATCCGCAACCCGGATGTTTTGCCCACAGGTAAGAATATCCATGCCCTCGACCCCCAATCCATCCCAACTACAGCAGCAGTACAATCAGCCAAAATCGTTGTAGATAGGCTGTTAGCACGTAATAAAGCCGAAAACGGCGGCAAATGGCCCGAAACCATCGCCTGTGTTCTCTGGGGAACCGATAACATCAAAACTTACGGCGAATCCCTAGCGCAAATCATGTGGATGGTGGGTGTGCGTCCGGTTCCTGATACTTTAGGACGGGTGAACAAGTTGGAGTTAATATCTTTAGAAGAGTTGGGTCGCCCCAGAATTGATGTGGTAATTAACTGTTCTGGTGTATTTCGCGACTTGTTCATCAACCAGATGAACCTGCTAGACCAAGGGGTGAAGATGGCAGCTGAGGCGGATGAACCGATAGAAATGAACTTTGTCCGCAAACACGCTTTGCAGCAAGCCGAGGACATGGGAATTAATCTGCGTCAAGCGGCGACTCGCGTTTTCTCAAATGCTTCTGGTTCCTACTCGTCAAATATTAACTTGGCGGTGGAAAACAGTACTTGGGATAGCGAAGCCGAGTTGCAGGAAATGTATCTCAACCGGAAATCCTTCTCCTTCAATTCTGATAACCCCGGCATGATGGACGAATCTCGGCAGATTTTTGAAAGCACTTTGAAAACTGCTGATGCAACTTTCCAAAATCTGGATTCTTCCGAGATTAGTTTGACGGATGTTTCCCACTACTTCGACTCAGATCCCACCAAGCTGGTGGCAAGTCTGCGGGGTGATGGCAAAACACCAGCATCTTACATTGCAGACACCACCACAGCTAACGCCCAAGTACGGACATTATCAGAAACCGTGCGCTTGGATGCCCGTACCAAATTGTTAAATCCCAAGTGGTATGAAGGGATGCTGTCTCACGGTTACGAAGGTGTGCGCGAACTCTCCAAACGGTTGGTAAATACAATGGGTTGGAGTGCGACAGCTGGCGCAGTTGATAACTGGATTTACGAGGACACTAACGAAACCTTCATCAAAGATGAAGAAATGCAGAAACGGTTGATGAACCTCAATCCCCATTCTTTCCGCAAGGTTGTATCAACTTTATTGGAAGTGAATGGACGCGGTTATTGGGAGACTAGCGAGGAGAATTTAGATCGTCTGCGCGAGTTGTACCAAGAGGTTGAAGACCGGATTGAAGGAATAGAGTAGGTTTATACCTAACCAATGAGGTAGAAGGCACGGGATCACCGTGCCTTTCTCGTTTATCGGAATTTTCACAGAATGTAGAGGAAGAAGACAAGTTTTATAATACATATACTACAATTTATGGCTTAATGCTTTCCTGAACAGATGACTGCAAAACATTCTTGGTGGTTCTTTGTTGGTCTTTACGGTTTGACATTGACTGACAATAATTGGACACCAGAGCAAATGCTATTTAGTGACTCAACTATTGCACCGACAAATTTATTCCTCCAAGCAAACGAAGAAACTGATGAAGCTGCTCGTGCAGCGACTCTGGCAATGCTTGGTATGCGTCCTTGGAGGGAAATTCTAGATATGTCTTCTGTAAAGTTCGGTAACCTTATTCAACAACCTCCACCTGACGCATTCATCGCAATTCGGCGAAACAGAAAACCGAACAAGGAAAATGAGATTGCTGAAAGTGCTTTGAATAGAGCGCGAGAAATAGCTGCAATGTTAACAATTGCGAGAAGCCACGGCTCTTTCGCTATAGATGGTTTTATGGATGTATCTAGCCTTGAGCGAACTCCTACAATTGGAATTATCCCTTATCCAAGACTTGACAATGCAACTGGACAGTTTTCCTCACAGCATCGGATTTACTGTGCCCGTTGGCTTCGTGAACCTGATAGATTTTCACTAGCAGAATTATCTTCATCGCTTGAGCAAGGTACTTCCTTGCAAACTATAGATGGTCGAGTTTGGTCAATTTATGTTGCAGATCACTTTATTACAGTGATGAAAACTTTCAAGAGAACAGCAGCTCAACAACGATTGGTTCGTGCTGCTCTTCATCTTTATGATGCCCATCATTGTGCTACACCTGAACAAAGGTTAACTCAAGCAGTTACAAGCCTTGAGATGTTGTTCTCCGGTACGACAAACTTTTCATTATTAACTCGGCGTTTGAGCGCTCTTCTACCGATTGATACTCAGAACCATGAAAAAATCGAACTTGTAATGAAGTTACGTCATGGGTATGTCCACAATGGAGATAGAATCGAACAATCAGCAGGAGATCTAACACTTGGTCTTGCTGCTATGGCAATGTATTGCTTCGCAGAGGCAATATCATACTTCCCTACGATTGAGGTATTTGAGGACAGACTTGATTTAATTTCTTCAATCCAGCAATCAACAAGTCTTTCTCAAACAGAACGGCAAAGCTTACTGAATAATGTTGGAAGTGTAGCTCCTATTACCAAAACTCGATGGTTAGAGTTGCGATCATCAGAAGTGAGGTAGCACTTCAGCGTAGCGGACGGAAACTGCGAGCAATTGCGGCAGTTTAACGTTGCTTCAAATGATCGCTCTTCCACAATAGGCGATGTCTAACGACAAGCCGCTTCGCGTCAACGCTTAGTTTTTGAGGTTTTCTGTAAGGCGATCGCCTACAATGCCATCATACAATTAGCGATCGCTTTGGTAATGAGGGAGTGCGATCGCTTCTATATTAAATTTTATGGGAATATTCAAGTTTAAGTTTTTCTATGGATGCGTTAACTATCAACTTTGCTCCTGTTCTTCAAATAACAGATGAGCAATTCTTCCAGTTATGTCAGATAAATGAATTAATCAGATTTGAACGTAATGCTGATGGCACATTGATACTAATGCCTTTGGTAGGAGGTTTAACCAGCAACCGCAATGCTAATTTAACTGCTCAACTTGGAGTGTGGAATCGTGATGAGTCACTAGGTATAGCTTTTTGTTCTTCGGTTGGGTTTATTTTACCAAATGGGGCAGTTCGTTCGCCTGACGCATCTTGGTTAAGACGTGACAAATGGGATTCTCTTACACAGGAGCAAAAAGAGAGATTTCTGCCTGTATGTCCTGATTTTGTAGTGGAATTGCGTTCTGATACTGATTGTTTAACAAGGCTACAAAATAAAATGCAAGAGTACCGAGACAACGGTGCTAGATTAGGTTGGTTAATTGATTTAGACACTCGGCAAGTAGAAATTTATCGCTCTGGTAGAGATGTTGAAGTGCTGCAATCTCCTGCTAGTTTATCAGGAGAAGATGTGCTACCGCAATTTGTGCTTAATCTTAAAGATATCTGGTGAATTGATTAAAATACGAAATGCGATCGCATTGTTTTTGAGATTTTCTGCAAGGCGATCGCCTTGTTTTTGAGGTTTTCTGTAAGGCGATATCTACGGTGAGCTTTGCTAACGCACTTACTTTTCTGCAACAGGCGATGTCTAACGACAAGCTGCTACGTGTCTACGCTTTATTTTTGAGGTTTTCTGCAAGGCGATCACTCTATTGGGCATCAAAGCAGATGCAGCGTTTGATTTGATGGACAAAATCTTGTCCGCTATATTTAAGGTGTACCAGTTGCTTCCTCACTCCAAGTTAATTAGCATGGATATCACAGCTACTTTGAACGAAATCGCAACTCTCAGTGTTGAAGATAGAATCCGTCTTGTGCAGGCAATTTGGGATACCATTGCGGCGGAGCAAGTTTACCCTGATTTAACCGATGCACAAAAGCAAGAACTCGATCGTCGAATTGCTGACTATGATTCAAATCCAGATAATGTGCTGACTTGGGAGGAAATCAAAGCATCAATTAAGAGACAACGATGAATTACGTGCTGGTATTTCGCCCAGAAGTTCAAGAAGAACTCAATGAGACGTACAGTTGGTACGAGAGCCAAAAACCTGGTCTGGGTGACGAGTTTTTAGACTGTGTAGACGAGACGGTGAATCGAATTTCCCAGATGCCAGAATCCTATGTAA
The DNA here is from genome assembly GCF_034531165.2 of Dendronalium sp. ChiSLP03b. NCBI lineage: Bacteria > Bacillati > Cyanobacteriota > Cyanophyceae > Nostocales > Nostocaceae > Dendronalium > Dendronalium sp. ChiSLP03b. The sequence goes on from NZ_JAVRBR020000143.1 coordinate 60,687, forward strand.
TTGCCTATCGTGATATTCGACGAGCATTAGTGCAACGATTTCCCTATGCTGTGTACTATCGAATTGTTTCGAGTCGAGTGATTGTCACAGCAATTTTTCATAGTCGCAGAGATCCAAAATCGTGGCAGACGCGAACCTAACACTGCAATGCAGTGGACAGAGGAGAGCCGCGCACGTATCTAAGTTTTGTTTTTGAGTTTTTCTGCAAGGCGATCTCTTACTCTTTCACAACAGGCGATCGCTTTTTTAGAAAGTGATAAATGCGATTTGATAAATGTGGCTGTGTCATAGATTGCGGTTATTATAAACATTTTAGAAAAAAATATCATAAGTTGTGAGCCAACAAGATAAGCTCTTAGCTAAAATTCTATTGGGTACATCTGATGCCAACATTTTATTTACCGAACTATGCCAACTGTTACGCAGTTTGGGGTTTGACGAACGTATTCGTGGAAGTCACCATATTTTTACCCAGGAGCGAATAGAAGAAATTCTTAACCTGCAACCTAAAGGTTCTCAAGCCAAAGCCTATCAAGTTAAACAAGTCCGTGCAGTAATTCTAAAATACCAGTTAGGAGGTTAAGATGACGCTTCATTATGAAATAATTCTCTACTGGAGTGAAGAAGACCAAGCATTTATAGCCGAAGTACCAGAATTACCTGGATGTGCTGCTGATGGTGAAACTTATCAAGAAGCACTGCAAAATGTAGAAATAATTATGCAGGAGTGGATTGAAACTGCTCAAGAACTAAGTCGTTCAATTCCTCAGCCAAGACGGCGTTTGATGTCTGCTTAATTGATGACAATATGAAGTGTGTAAACGCGCAGCGGTGAAGCAGCGCTGCGGGAGGGTTTCCCTCCGCAGGCGACTGCTGAACCCGAAGGGCTTGTCGTCGGACATCGCTCACTCTTCCACAACAGGCGATCGCTTCCAGTGAAACTTATATTTCCTCGTGTCTTTTATCTTTCAGGTATTCTGCGATCGCTTCAGCTACGTCTTCTTCAGGTCTATATATCCGTGAGCTTGGTTTCTCGGCATGAAGCTTGTCAAGGTATGCATGTAATGCTTCCTCATCATCCCGATGCTCTAGGATGTAGGCTCGAAGTTCAATCGTGGTCATGGTAGCAAAGTCTGGTTTGACACTCATACAAACTCCCATTCTCCAGTAGGCTTAATCTCAAGATTAATTTCCTCTTTTGCTAGAATAATTACGTTCCCAGTGCGCTTATCCAGAGTCACCAGGTCGATAGAGCAGTACTTGCTGGTAAGATCGCAGCAAAGCTGAAAACATTTCAACACCTGTGCTGTGGTAGGCATCCCATTTCCCTACAATAATATATAAACAGTAACCAGACCACAGCATACCTGACAAAGTGAAATCTGCGGACAATTGCGATAGTTGAACATTGCTTCAGGCGATCGCTCATCTTCCATACAGACAATCGCTTTGTTTTTGAGGTTTTCTGCAAGGCGATGTCTAACGACAAGCCGCTGCGCGTCTACGCTCTACTCTTCCACAACAAGCGATCGCTCTTAGTAATATCATCTCTGGAGCGTTAATTACGAATTACGTGTGGGGTGTGCAAACTATTAATTAGTTGTCCCTGAAAAATAGATGAAAGCCAGTATTAAGAGGGATTTCAGAGAGAAAAACCGTGTGTAAGATTGCCAGAAAATCGTCCAAAGCTTGAAAAAGCAGGTGAACATGAGCGGTAATTTTGGTGAAAATAAGACACCAGTAGAAGAAATAAAACTACCTTTACTGGAGAGTCAATTAAATCTACAACATCCGCTAGTCAAACTGGCTCTAGCGTTGGATTGGCAGTACTTTGAGCAAGAGTTTAGAACAGCAAGCACAACAGATGTAGGCCGCCCAGCATTGTCAAGTCGGTTGTTAGTGGGACTGCATTACTTGAAAACAATGTACGATGAAAGCGATGAATCGGTAGTCGCCAAATGGGTGGAAAATCCCTACTAGCAGTATTTTTGCGGTGAAATAACGTTTCAACATGAATTACCTTGCCATCCGACAAGTTTGGTGAAGTGGCGACAGCGAGTTGGAGCCGAAGGGGTAGAAAAACTGCTCAAAGGCGTGTTGAAAGCAGCCCAGCAGCAACAAGCACTCAAACCGAGGGAGATTGAGCGTGTGAATGTTGATACCACCGTACAGGAGAAAGCGATTGCTTTTCCCACCGATGCGCGGTTGTATGACAAAGCACGACGGGCATTGGTACGTGCAGCAGGTAAACAGCAAATCAAATTGCGTCAAAACTATTCGCGCTTGGGTAAACAAGCATTATTTCGTCAAAGCCGCTATGCAGTAGCACAACAAGGCGGACGCGCGAGTCTCCAAACACAAAAATTGCGTACCTATTTGGGACCAGTGATTCGCGACATTGAGCGAAAATTACCCAACCCATCATCGGCAAGTTGCTTTCCGACGCAAGGCCACAGGAACGCACTCGCCTCACCAATGTTGGCATCTTTGTTGCAATGTGCTAAACGCATTTACCAACAACAGCGCAATGATTCTGCCAAACTTTACAGTGTTCACGCTCCAGAGGTCGAATGTATCGCCAAGGGCAAGGTCAATAAAAAATACGAATTTGGTTGCAAAGTAGCAGTTGTGACGACGCATCACAGCAACTGGATTGTCGGCATTGATGCCCAGCACGGTAATCCTTATGATGGCGCAACCCTTGCTCCCGCATTGCTTCAGGTCGAAAACCTCACTCATGTCAAACCTCAACTGGCGATTGTAGACCAAGGCTTTCGCGGCAGCACATATCATCCGCAAGGGGTACAAGTTTTAGTTGCTGGCAACCGCAAGCGAGCAGGCTTTCTCAAACGACTCCTTAAACGTCGTAGTGCCATTGAGCCTGTCATTGGACATACCAAACATGACCACCGGATGCGACGCAATTACCTACATGGTCAGATCGGCGATCGCATCAATTCTTTTTTAGCTGGCTGTGGATTTAACCTCCGAAAGCTTTATCGCTTTTTTATGTCCGCTCCACTTCAAAGCCTTGTAGCTTAGATTACTCTTTTTCTATTCTTCAGGCACGACTAATTACCCACCCCATTTTATACTTTAATGATGGTGATGATGGTGACGATCGGCTAACTGAGGATTAACCGTCGCTCCTTGCTCGTTCTTCAACTCAGCAATATGAGCATTTGCCCACTGGGCTGCCATCGCCAAAAACTCTGGACGATCGTTTACACAAGCCATTTGCACGTAGTCTACATCAGGATGCTTTTTCTCCAAAGCATGGATGATGTGATGTACGTCCAATAGAGTTTCGTGATTTTCTGTCGCGAAGCCAATTGGCATAAACAGTACTACTTTTGCACCCAATTGAATGAGGTTATTAGCAGCTTGCTCGGCATTCGGTAGTGTCCACTCGATTAGGGGTGTGTCGTGGTTAAGCCAACCAACCGAAATTAAAGGATAGCGATTAATTAACTTATCGCGTACCAAGTCGTATAGTGCCTGACTCTCGACGATCCCAGAGGTAAATCCTTTGGCTTTGTGGGGACAACCGTGGTTCATTAACACAATGCCGATCTGAGAAGGTAGATAAGCTGCTGCTAAGTCAGCGGTTATTTTTTCCTCAACCAAATCAGCCATCAAATCGATGTAGGCTGGTTCGTTGTAGAAAGAAGGTATGTAGCGTTGTGCTTTTACCCAGTGTTCCTCGCCATCACCCATTTCAGCGAGAGCTTTGTTAACTTGCTCGATCGCAATCCCGCTAGTGAATATAGAATCAACAACTAGCAGTGGGTAAATTAGAAGTTTCTCAAAGCCAAGGTTTTGGATTTCTGTCAGGACTTGTTGGGGTAGAAAGGGAGCGCAAAAGTTGAAGGCTTTGAAAACCTGGACGCTATCGCCCCACTTTGCTTGCAACTCCTTTTCGATACCAGCGCGTTGCTTTTCAAAAATAGCGTTGTGTGGGGAAATAAAATCATGATGTGTGTGTCCCCATTCATGCCGATCGAATAATGCCAATAACCTTGCTAAGGGGGGATAAATCCAGGTTGGTACTGGTGCAAATTTTGCTGTCAGTAGATTTAAAGCCTGTTCGTTATAGTTAGCGAAATCTTCGTAGCTTTCAACTTCGCCGTAACCCATGAGCAATACGGCTACACGGTCTTGACTTGATAGATGCTCGTGAGTGGCGTGCAGTTTTTCTGGTGTAGCAACCACAATAAAATCCTCAATATAACCAGAGTTAAGAGCAAAACAAAGTAGGGAACAGCTTGAGTTTTTCCCCTACTCGTCAACTATTATCCCATCCAGGGGGATAGGATAGACACAACAGTTAAAACAATATATCAAAAGACATACTAGGGTTATTACTACATACTGAGTATTGCAAAAGAGTTGATTTAGTATGCTGTATCCAGTACATTCGGAAAGTGCTGAGTACTAAATAATTATTGAGTCAGAGTTTTATCTTTTTCTGCTGCTCTGCTCCCCTGACCCTCTGCCTGAAATCTGTTAACACGAAAGATGAATGAGTATAATCATTTGCCCTGGAATCCATGAGCTAGCTTTAACAGAAAGCTTTATATCAGGGTGGTCATCTCTATTTACTGATAGCTCAATCGGGAAAAAAACACTGGATATAATAGTTTTTCCGTGTGAAGGTTTTTTAGCTTTATCATCACTTCACATTTTGCAGTTTTTGCGCGATCGCTTGAGAGATAAGCTAGGATCGCCAGTTGTATTCATTAGCTTTAGTGCTGGAGTGGTTGGGGCAATAATGGCAGCTTGGCAGTGGCAACTTTTAGGGGGTCATGTGAAAGCTTTTATTGCTATAGATGGATGGGGAATGCCCTTATGGGGTAATTTTCCGATTCATCGGCTGAGTCATGATTATTTCACTCATTGGAGTTCTGCCTTGCTGGGTGGGGGGCACAATAATTTTTATGCAGAACCACCAGTCGATCATTTAAGCATGTGGCGATCGCCCCAAACAGTTCAAGGCTGGTGGGTAGACCCATCGGTTGATGTTTCTCAAACGCCAGTTCGCCTGAGCGCAGCCGAATTTTTACATTCACTGGTAAAACGTTATGACGAAAAATAGTCCGGAAAACAGAATGGGTAAGCAGGAGTGAGAAATAGGGGGGATTTTACGGTGGGGTAATGAGGTAACGAGTGATAGGGTGAGATTTTCTCTACCTACTCAGACCCAAATTGGAATAGCTAGTATTGTTTGATATTCCTGGAAAAGCCTTTCGATCGAGATTGTTAATCCAAAATTGGTATTACCTGTTTACTTCCCGTTTGCCCCTATCCCATCTACCCTAGTCACTATTCCCAAGTATCTAAATGTTTCCAACTGAACCTGCTGCTGTAAATAATGGGTTTGGCGCACTGCTAAAAAACCGTGGTTTCATGCTCCTGTGGATTGGGCAACTAGTTTCCCAGTTAGCAGATAAGGTTTTCTTCGTTTTGATGATTGCCTTACTGGAGTTCTATCCACCACCACCTGGGTTAGCAGAAAACTCGATGTACTCAACTTTGATGGTGGCGTTTACAGTACCGGCAATTTTGTTCGGTTCTGCTGGTGGTATCTTTGTAGACCGCTTGCCAAAAAAGCTGATTATGGTCGGTTCGGATGTCGTGCGTGGGGTATTGACGCTACTGATTCCGCTCTTGCCACGGGAGTTTTTGATTCTATTGATCGTTACCTTTGCCATTTCCACGGTGACGCAGTTTTTTGCACCAGCCGAGCAAGCAGCTATTCCTCTATTGGTGCGGCGCGAAAATTTGTTAGCAGCCAATGCCCTGTTTAGCAGCACGATGATGGGAGCATTAATAGTTGGCTTTGCAGTAGGAGAGCCATTGTTGAGTTGGGCGAAAAGCTTTCTGGGAGAACAGTATGGTCAAGAAATTATAGTCAGTGCATTATATTTGGCATCGAGTGCGATTATGGTGCCGATTAAATTTAAAGAACACAAACCACTTAGGGAACATCAAGACTCAAATCACCCTTGGACTGAATTCACCGAGAGTCTGCGCTATCTCAAGAAAAACCGCTTGGTATTAAATGCCATGCTGCAACTGACAACTTTATATTGCGTATTTGCAGCGTTAACAGTGCTGACCATTCGATTAGCAGAGGAGTTTGGTCTAAAAGAAAAACAATTTGGCTTTTTCTTGGCAGCAGCAGGGGTGGGTATGGTATTTGGTGCAGGGATTTTAGGTCACTGGGGCGATAAATTTCATCACAAACCCTTACCTTTAATTGGATTTTTGATGATGGCGCTAGTGTTGGGAGTGTTCACTTTTACCCACAATTTAGTATTGGCGTTAGGACTTTGTGTATTTTTGGGTTTAGGTGCTTCCTTGATTGGCGTGCCCATGCAAACTTTAATTCAACAGCAAACCCCGCCTAACATGCATGGTAAAGTATTTGGCTTTCAAAATCATGCTGTTAACATTGCTCTGTCAGCACCCTTAGCAATTACCGGTCCATTAACTGATGCTCTAGGCTTGCGAGTTGTATTGGTGGGAATGAGTGTTGTAGTGGTAATTGTGGGTGTTTGGGCGTGGAAAAATACTCGTAGGGTTCTACAAGACGCAATTTAATCAAAAATAGAATTAAGTCTATCTTTAATATTTTTATCTCAGGATTTGATTGAACTTTTCCATTAAAATGAAATCTTAACTACAGAATTTAAGCGTTAACTTAGCTATCGTCTGAGGTTTGACTGTGACCGTGCGTTTGCCTTCCCCAATAAGTATCCCACAAGCCGAGAATCACAATGGTACTGGCGACAACTCTGGAAACCAGAGCAACGCAGTGCTTACCCATGCTACTACTACGCCAGTCGTCACACTCCAGCGTGCAACTGGTGGCTTTGCCCTGCTAGACAGTCTCCTGCGCCACGGCGTTGAATATATTTTTGGTTATCCTGGTGGGGCAATCCTACCGATTTACGATGACCTATACAAGGTGGAAGCAACTGGTGCAATCAAGCATATTTTGGTGAGGCACGAACAAGGTGCAGCCCACGCCGCAGATGGTTACGCCCGCGCTACTGGCAAGGTGGGAGTATGCTTTGGTACTTCTGGGCCTGGGGCGACTAATTTGGTGACAGGTATCGCCACAGCCTACATGGACTCAATTCCGATGATTGTGGTTACAGGACAGGTAAATCGGAAATCAATCGGTACAGATGCGTTCCAAGAAACCGATATTTACGGAATTACCCTACCAATAGTTAAGCATTCCTATGTAGTGCGTGACCCGGCTGATATGGGGCGGATTGTTGCCGAAGCCTTTCACATCGCTAGTACTGGCCGTCCGGGACCGGTTTTGATTGATGTCCCCAAAGATGTGGCATTAGAAGAATTTGACTACACACCTGTCGAACCAGGTTCAGTCAAGCTACGTGGATATCGTCCGACGGTGAAAGGAAATCCGCGGCAAGTAAATGCCGCAATTAAGTTGATTCGTGAAAGTCGTCGTCCATTATTGTATGTGGGTGGCGGGGCGATCGCTTCTAATGCCCACGAACAAGTTAAAGAACTGGCTGAGTTATTTAATATCCCCGTTACTACAACGTTAATGGGTATCGGTGCTTTTGACGAACATCATCCCTTGGCATTGGGAATGTTAGGGATGCATGGTACCGCCTATGCTAACTTTGCCGTTACTGATTGTGACTTACTGATCTGCGTCGGCGCTAGATTTGATGACCGAGTGACTGGTAAATTAGACGAATTTGCCTCCCACGCTAAAGTAATTCATATCGATATTGACCCCGCAGAAGTTGGCAAAAACCGCGTTCCGGAAGTGCCCATCGTTGGTGATGTAAAAAACGTGTTAGTTGACTTGTTGCGTCGTTGCAAGCAATTAGGGATCAAAAATACAGCCAAAACCCAAGAATGGCTAAATTTAGTCAACCGTTGGCGCGAAGAATATCCCCTGGAAGTGCCTCACCATGCTGACAGCATATCGCCCCAAGAGGTAATTGTAGAAGTTGGCCGCCAAGCACCCCATGCTTTCTACACCACAGATGTGGGACAACATCAAATGTGGGCAGCACAATTCCTCAAGAATGGGCCAAGGCGCTGGATTTCTAGTGCTGGCTTGGGAACAATGGGTTTTGGCGTACCTGCGGCAATGGGTGCTAAAGTTGCCTTCCCTGATGAAGAAGTCATCTGTATCAGCGGCGATGCCAGTTTCCAGATGTGTTTGCAGGAACTTGGTACGCTTTCACAGTATGGTATTAATGTCAAGACAGTAATTATGAATAATGGCTGGCAGGGAATGGTACGCCAGTGGCAACAAGCCTTCTACGGCGAGCGTTATTCCTGCTCGAATATGGAAGTAGGAATGCCAGATATTGAGTTGTTGGGCAAAGCCTATGGTATTAAGGGCATGGTGATTCGCGATCGCGACCAGTTGCAAGATGCGATCGCCGAAATGCTGGCACATAAAGGCCCGGTAATCGTGGATGTCCGAGTCACCAGAGACGAAAACTGCTATCCAATGGTAGCTCCTGGCAAAAACAATGCTCAAATGGTCGGCTTACCCAAGCAGCCGCCGAAAGCTGCTGTCGAATCAGTGTATTGTAGCCACTGCGGTGCAAGCAATCCTCCAGCACATAACTTCTGCTCGGAGTGCGGCACTAAGTTGTAAGTATTTTTACGGTTAACTAAATCTTAATTTCTACGCAGAGAAGTATATTCTCTGCATTTTTTTGTAAAAAATTTCTATCAAAAAACACTAGTGTTTGTGATTTTACGCATTCTTTTGGGAAACCTAAACCATAAGAAGCTGTATAAACCACAATAAATAGCTTCTAAAACGATAAAAGTACTTTTGCAGGAGAATTATGTCTAAAAGCGCGTCGATCAAAAAGCGTAGCAGCAGTTCAGTTGCTCTAGAACCAGAAGTTGCGATCGCAATAATTGGACTCTTTTCCGCAGCTGCTGATGATGAAGGTATTTCTTCAACAGAAGAATATGCTTTGAGTGAATTTCTCAGTCAGGTTGGTTTATTTGAAGATTACTCTGACGAAGACTTTGAAGAGTTGACAGAAAAAGTAGTCAGTTTGGTCGAAGAAGAAGAACCAGAAGAATTAATTGCTCAGGCGATCGAATCTTTACCGAATCGAGGTTATCGAGAAGCTGCATACATTACAGCTATCTTAGTTGTGGGGATTGACGAAGAAGTACCCGAAAATGAACAGGATTATATTTCAGAACTTCAAGAAACTTTGAAGATTTCAGACGAGCGAGCGCAAGAACTCATAGACGCAGTGTTTGGAGCAGAAGAAGAGGAAGAAGAGTAATCCTGTTTGAATTGCAGCCCCAGTCAGCTAATACCATCAGTGCATTTCCGTCGAATTTCCTCACATTCAAAAGTGCAACACCAAGGTATTATCATCAAGCTTTAGGGAATAGAAATCAAACAACTTTGAGCGGGCAACTTATAATTTTGTTGCCCGCTCTATTTTGCTGATATTGTTAAAATATTGAGCATGATAAATTCGTCAGGACTTACGCACTTGTAACGGAAAAACGAACCACTAAAAACTTTGGCACTGAGTGTGTGAGACAACTGTAATAAGTCCTGAGTAGACATGTCTTACTACTCAGAACTTAAGACTAATTAGAAATCGGTACATTTTTAAATGCACCTGTATCTGGCACAAAGATATCTAGAGAATTGACACCTTCAGGAACCCTTACCCAAACATAGGCATCAGCCGAAGCTTTTGGACGTAGCTGAAATAAAGAAACACTCCCCGTAGAGCGGTCTAGAGCAACTCCTTTGTAAGTTACGCTAGTTTCAGGATTGCGAGCTGTTGTACTAGCTATCGATATAATATCACCACCACCAACTCTATCTGTAGCAAGGCGACGGACACGCATTTGCACATTCACCACATCACGGTTTGCGGTTTCTGGATCTTTAATCCGCTTTGCTGAGAGTAACTCTACTTCTGCTTTATTGCCAAAAGCAGGCTGCACAAATTGACCGGGCTGAATTGCTGAAGTGGCAGCAGCTTGTGTAGTTGCCGACAATGGTGATGCTGTTGGTTCTGGGGAACTAGCGGTTGGGGCTGTTGGACTTGATGCTTGTATAGGAAAAGTATTACTCGCCGTTTTAGTGGCATTCAATGTTTGCCGCAGCGTGAAAATTTCGTAAGCTGTATAGCCACTACACAATAAAGCCAAAGTAGAAAGCAATACAGCTACACCAGACAGAAATGTACTCACACCTTTACCTCTATTCCGTATTTCTGTGTATGCAGGTTGATTAACCTCGCGATTTTGGAATGCCATGATTTATGTTTAATTAACCGCTGCGTATTAAATATGTTCAGCATCTTTCATATACTAATTAATTAAGCCGATCTGCTTCTCTCTGAGGAAAGAAGTTTGAGCAAACGGTGATAACACCTATCTTAAGGATGAGGAATATTGGTGAGACTTAACACATTTAGTAGACCACTGGGTTTTTTGCTGCTATTTTTGAGTACCCAGACAGCATTTAGTCATAAAGTTGCTCAAGCACAAACACAAGTCTCACCAGCAACGACCACAAAATCAATTTGTCCTGCCCAACTGGGAACATCTGTGGATGCTGTGATTAATCGTCCTTTATTCAGTCGGGCACGTTGGGGAATTTTAGTGCAACCCCTATCATCTGTGCAAACTCTTTACGGTCGAGATGCCCAGAAGTTCTTTACTCCAGCTTCTAATCTCAAACTGCTAACAACAGCGGCGGTGTTGCAGCAATTAGGTGCAAATTTTCGCATTCGCACCTCTGTTTATCAAAATGCTAATGGTGTCTTGCGTGTGGTCGGTAGAGGAGATCCCAGCTTAAATGATACTCAGTTGCAAGCATTAGCAAAGCAGTTGAAACAAAAAGGTATTACTCAAATTAAGCAGTTGATTGCCGATGATAGTTATATTCAAGGGGATATTGTAAATCCCACTTGGCAATGGGAAGATGTGCAATCAGACTACGGCGCACCAGTCAACAGCTTTATCCTGAATCAAAATGTTTTTGGCTTAAAACTTGTACCGCAAGCTGTGGGTAAAATTTCCCAATTAGTCTGGACTGATGCTAACGAGGCGAAACAATGGCGGACAATTAATCAGTCAATTACAGTTGCTCAAAACCAGCCAAGCAATATTAACGTTACCCGCGATTTATCGGGAGGTGTATTGCGAATTCAAGGACAAGTAGCAGCGAATTCTGAACCGTATTTAGTCAATTTGCCTGTAGTTGACCCTAATTACTACTTTTTGCGGCGTTTCCGTACGGCTTTGGCAACGGAAAAAATCAGTTTGGGACAGACATTGGTAGCGACTGGCGGTACAAATCTACAGGAATTAGCAGCTGTGCAATCGCCGCCTTTATCTGAATTGTTGATGGAGACTAATCAGAATAGTAATAATCTTTATGCTGAGGCACTGCTGAGAGCATTAGCTTTTAAACAACCCAGAGTCCCAAACAAGAGTACTGCCGATCTGGGGTTAGAAGCACTGAAGGCGAGTTTAACTCAATTGGGAGTTAATTCAGCAAATTATATTTTAGTGGATGGTTCGGGGTTATCACGTCGTGACTTGGTGACTCCAGAAGCTTTCGTACAAACTTTGCGGGGAATAGCCAGAACACCAGCAGCATCTGTGTATCGTGCGTCTTTACCTGTAGCAGGAAAAAGCGGTACTTTGGCAAATCGCTTTCGCGGTACACCTGCTGAGGCTATTGTGCAAGCAAAAACAGGCACGTTGACGGGTGTTGTTTCTCTATCTGGGTATGTGAATTCGCCTAAATATGAGCCGTTGGTTTTCAGTATTATTGTGAATCAATCGGAACAGCCTGCAAGCGTTATCCGCCAAGCAATGGATGAAATTGTCGTGTTGTTAGTGCAATTACAGCGTTGTTAATGATGCGATACCTACGGCACACTTCGTGAACGCAGTTGAAATACCAAATAGCGATCGCTATTTAGTAGTATTCTCATTCTCATAGTAGAATTAAGCGATATCTAACCCAACCACCATTAATTCGGTTGGATGTTCGATGGTGAACTGGTAAGATATCTCTCGTCTCTCGTTGGGCGTAATAGTCAGCATCCATTCTAAAATACCCATTTCACCTAGTTGAATTTGCGGGTTGCTCCGAATCAAGCGTACTTTAATTTGCTCGTTGCGGCTAACTGGCAATTGCTCAGTAATTGTCAAATTAGTTTCTTGATTAAGCAAGTTAGTAATTAACAACCGATAACCAAAAGTAGTCCGACGTTGGTTGCTCATCAGTTTTTTATCTACCTGACGCTCAACTAATTCACGCTCAATTTTTAAACCTTCATCAATACCCAGATTCAATTTAAATTCTTGTCTTGGTGCAATATTTTCTAACTTTGTTGTGCCGACAAAAGTATTGTCACGGAAAATATTTGCTTTGCCTGGTAGTATTGTGCTGTTGGAGCTATTTTTTACATTAGCTTGCAAATAAACAAAACTGACCAAGCGCGGCATTGCCACATAATTGAAGCTACAAGAATAATCATCTTTGAAAATTGTTGTTTTATGGGGTGTGCCATCACTAGGAATGTTACCACCGCTATTCAGTTGAAAATTAATTACACTTCCTTCTTGAGATACTTCTGCCAAAACCATTTCCGCTGGGATGAGATTATCTTCTGCAACTTCATCTTCTTCTTGCCAATTTCCTTCAGCACCTGGAGCAGGAACTGCTAGAGTCGGCAGTGATGGGCTGGCAGCTAATTGCCGTCGTCGCGCTATTGGTGGTGGACTTGGGGTGTCGATATACCAGGGTTGAAGTTTGGGTGGGAGCGTACCTAATCCTGGTTTAGCGGTAGAAAGGGTAAGCACTACATCAATCCAATCTTCGCCAGTACTTTGGGTAACTTCTGCTAGGTAGCTCAAATGTACGATATTACTCGTACTATCAACTCGCAAGTCATAGAGTGGAGTCCAACTGGCGCGATTCACTATGTAGGATAGCTCTAGCTCAAACTCACCTTCTCCCGACACTGCAATTCCCACAATCAAGCTCAGGCTTTCCTTGGGATGGGGTGTTTGGATTGTTTGTAATGCGGTATGAAGTGCTTGCAATTGCTTTTCTAATTCCTGCTGTTGGCTTTTGCATTCTCCAGAAGCGATCGCATATTCGCTGTACTGGCTGCCTAAAAAGTTGAGGAAATCCAAAGTTTCGCTGAGGCTGAGATTTTTCCGCGACAAACTTTGGGCAAAAGGTTCTTGTGTTTTTTCCCGCAAGCCATCGATAAAACCAGATTGCAATGCTAATGCATCTACTTGAGCTTGCAAGTGACGTTTTTCTGCTTCTAGTTGCTGAATTTGCCTTGTTAACTGTGCTACTCGTTCGGCTACAGGTTCGGTAGTGTAAATGCGATCGCTGCTAACTCCTAACAACTGCACCCCTACCGTACCAGTACCGCTAACCCTGACAGACTCCGTTTCTAGCGTCAATGGCAGTGGGCTAATGACTAATTCTCGTTCCAGTCCTGTTAAAGAGACAATACCCCGTCGTGTCACTAATGCTCTATCACCATACACAGTCACAGCTACAATCTGACTTTGTACTGTTTTTCGTAAAGATGGTGTTTCTGGGTTAACCACTGCCAGATTTTCCTCATGTTAAAAGTGCTGAGTCATTAGTCATTAGTCAGTTGTCAGTTGTCAGTTGTCATTAGTTATTCTTTTTGTCCCCGCGTCCCTACATCTCCCCCTACCTCCTGCCTTATACTTCAGCGTTCAATCGATCCGACTCAGCTCGATTATGCATAGAAAAACCAGTTTGCTCTACAAACTTCTTTGCTGCATCCAATAGATACTCATAATAAGTACGAGCGACTATCGATAACTGTTTACCAGCTGGATACACCATATACCAAGTTCGCTGAATGGGAAATTGTTGTACATCTAGAATGCTGAACTCTGCTGCATCTGTCAATAAGGTATGGCGAGATAAAACAGAAATTCCTAAACCCCCGGCGATCGCTTGTTTAATCGCCTCGTTACTGCCTAATTCGAGCTTTACTTTTACTGTTAGCCCATGTTCGTCGAAAAGGCTTTGGACTGCACGACGGGTTCCTGAACCTGGTTCCCGCATAATAAAGGGTTCATTGGACAAACGTTGTATGGGGATATTTTTCTCCTTCGCTAGGGGATGATTCGCAGGTGCAAATACTACCAAAGGATTGTCTAAAAATGGCTGGCAATTCACATCCAAATGTTCTGGAACTTGGCTCATCACGTACAAGTCATCAAGATTATTCACCATCCGTTCCAAAATACGTTCGTGATTTGTAACTTGCAGCGAAATATCAATTCCTGGGTAAAGTTGACAAAACGGGCCTAACAAACGCGGTATAAAATATTTTGCTGTTGTAATCACTGCCAATCGTAATTGACCTTGTTTTAGCCCTTTTAAATCTGCTACCTTCATCTCAAACTGGGCTATGGTTTCAAAAATCTGTCGGCAAGTGGCAAATAATTCCCGTCCAGCTTCCGTTAGATACAGGCGCTTACCCACCTGCTCAAATAATGGCAACCCTACTGATTTTGTAAGTTGTTTGATTTGCATGGAGACAGTGGGTTGGGTGAGAAATAATTCCTCAGCAGCACGAGTAAAGCTACCGTGCCGTGCTGCCGCCTCGAACACCTTCAACTGGTGTAGCGTCGCCTGGTTCAAGGGTGACTCTCCTGATAATAGTGATAGATATAAAACTACTATCACTGAACACTTACCATGATGCTGTATGGCTCATACAAATTTATGAGCTTTTATATAGATAAAAATCTATTCTTCCTATTCAAAGAAAGTTATTTTATTTATGGTATTGAGCAGTTATTATCAAAACAATAAATAAAGCGTAAGATGCCTTCCAACCCAAGATGAATGTTGAATCATGAATAACTCATGATTCATCATTCATCATTCCATATTTCTTCTGTAACTTTTGCAGGTAGCTTGGCTAAATCCGGCAACCTCATTACCTCTATCTCAGCAACTTGTTCTTTAATATTTATTGGCAACTTTAACGGTTGACGTTCTTCAATCCAGCAACTTGCCACAGGCAAGGTTTGTTCCAGTTCACCCAGTGGTCGAGGAATAACCATCACTGCGTTCAACTCCCCAATCCGTTCTGCCTCGTACATTCCAGCTTCTACTGCTACTGCCACATTTGCCACAGAACCGCGGATGATAGCTGTACACAAACCCGCACCAATTTTTTCATACGCCGATAATTGTACGTCAGCAGCTTTGAGCATAGCATCACAAGCCCCTACCATCGCCGGAAATCCGCGTGTTTCTACTAAACCAATTGCTAAATTACTCAGGCGGCTGTAACTACCTTCGTCAATGAATTTACTGAGGCGATTAGTAATGGGCAGCACTACATCGAGATTGGGATAAGGTCGAGGAATCACCAAGCTAGAAATCAATTGACCAAACTGTTCAGCAGTTTGGACACCAGATTCTACCGCCAGACGGACATCAGCAATTCCACCCCGGACAATTGCAGTACAGTGACCACTGCCAATTTTTTCATAACCTACTAGGTGAACTCCAGCCGATTTCAACATCATATCGGCTGTACCAACTATGGCGGGAAAGCTGGCGGTGGATACTAAACCCAAAGCAGTGTCTCTAAAGTCGTCTTGACGACGCGATGACTGAACTGTGTTAATGTCCCGTTGATTGTATGTTTCCATGTGAAATTTCCAAAGATACTCACAGAAAGGACAAAGGATAAAGAATGAAGACTGAAATTTGATACTTCACACTTCATACTTCACAATTAACACTTATTCAGAGCGATCGTCAGAGATTGGCTCGTTCAAAGATTGTCTATGGGGAAACAATGTGACTAATAGCCTTTGTATGCTTCCTTGTCCATAAATTTGCGTCCCCAAACTGTTGGGTGATTCTGTGTCAGACGGAGTGGATTGTGAGTTTTCATTGAGTTCTGTAGATGCTGAGGCTTCCTTTAAGGTAGAACCAGTACCATTATTGTTTTCTTCTAGAGAAGAAGATTGGTTTTCCGCAGTTGGCGAAGATTGAACATGGGAAGACTGGTGTTTCAATTCCAAAAAACCGGCCGAGAGACTAGTTGAGGAAATCACTTTATCTTCTTGCTTCTGAGAACTTGTAGAAGTAGTGGGATTTTTGGATGGTTCTAGTTGTTTTTGGTCGGTTATTTGCCGACCACTGTCTCCTAATATAGAGCCAGGTGGGACTACTGCTCCAGGTTCAACTGAACAATTAAAAACTGTTGTTGCTGAACCGATACAAGCATTTGCACCAATTTTACCTTTGCCAACCATCAAAAAACCGGCTCCTAAGTTGGCTCCTGCTGCTATTTCTAGGGTTCCTTCAGCAACTTGGAGAATTGACCCCATACCAATACAGACACCTGGGCCGATGATTATCTTGCTGTTTGTAGCCGCTTGGAGTATCACCCCAGGTGCCAGGACCGCACTCGGATGAATAGTCACCTCGCCACTAATATAAGGATCGAAGTTGTTGTTGAGGCGCAGTGGCGGCACAGACATGAAATTTTAACCTCGGAAGCCGGAAGAAATTTAGAGAGTTAGGAGTTAGAAGTGAGTTAAAAGTTTAGAAATAAGGAGTTTTTATCCAGAATTCATAACTCCTACCTCATAACCCCTACCTCATAACTCATAACTCATAACTCCTCATGGACGTTGAATAATTGTTTCTAAGACTCGGCGCTTAGCTTTAGGGTCAATACCAATTAATCGCACATATTCCCCTTGGTATTCGCCAAGGTATCTTTCTACGGCTGCGATCGCTTCTCTTTCAGAGTTAACCTGAATTTGACCAGTACTAGTCCAAGAACCTGTACGGAACCGTCTTTGGTCTACGTGTTCAATGCTAATTTTATGCCCACTACTCAGTAATTGTCGCACTTGGTCTACAACTTCAGAACTTAAGCGGGTACTAGTAGCTTTTGCTGTTGCAGTTGCAGAGGACGCATTAGACTCACTACTATATGATTTTTGGCTAGTTAATGGGGCGACTTGACCATTGGGTCGTTGGATAATTGTTTCCAAGACTCGACGTTTAGCTTTAGGTTCAATACCAATCAACCGCACGTATTCTCCTTCGTATTCGGCAAGGTATCCTTCTACAGCTGCGATCGCTTCTCTTTCAGACTTCGCTTGAATTTGACCACTGCTAGTCCAAGAACCTGTACGGAACCGTCTTTGGTCTACGTGTTCGATGCTGATTTTATGCCCACTACTCAGTAATTGTCGCAACTGGTCTACTACTTCAGAACTTAAGCGGTTACTAGTGGCTTTTGCAGTTGCAGAGGACGTGCTAGCCGGACTACTGTATGATTTTTGGCTACTTGATGGAGCGATTTGACCATTGGGTCGTTGAATAATGCTTTCTAAAACTCGGCGTTTAGCTTTGGGGTCAATGCCAATTAAACGTACATACTCGCCTTGATGATTGCTTATACAGTCTTCCAAGGCTGCTATCACTTCATTTGTAGAACTAGAGTTAATTGGCTCACAACTTTGCCAAGAACCTGTTCGGAAGCGGCGCTCATCTACGTGTTCAGTGCCAATTTTGTAACCACCAGCCAACAAGTGGCGGATTTGCTCTACGGTTTCACTACCAATTTGACCATTGCTAGAGCCGTTACCATTACTACTGTTATAGCTACTATTGCCGTTATAGCTGCTATTACTACGACTAGTGGGAGCTTTAAAGCTGGCAGTTGCTTGAACTGTACCATCTGGGCGTTGAATAATGGATTCTAACACGCGCCGTTTACCATTGGGGTCAATGCCAAACAGACGGACGTACTCGCCACTGTGTTCTGTTAGACAAGTTTCTAAAGCTGCAACTGCATCGCGTACCGATCTCGATTCAATCGGCTTACAACTAGTCCAAGAACCTGTACGGAACCGTCTTTGGTCTACGTGTTCCGTACCAATCTTATACCCTTGCTCTAACAGATAGCGTACCTGTTCTATTGTTTCTGCACCCAAGCCATTGCTCGCCACTTCACTACTCCTTTCTAGCTCTAAAACAGTCAGACCATTACTTGTATAAGATTTAACATTTTCATCCCGAATGGGTGCAATACACTTGCTATCCGCAGCACAGCGATAACCAGCTCGCAGTGCCTGATTAATCCCAATCACATGATGAGCGAATTGCTGATCCTGAGCTTGCACATCTGGCAAGCGGTCAGCTTGCTGCTGGCTAGTGACGATCGCTCCCGAAGGTACATATTTACCTGGGGGAATTTCTACGTCTTGAATTAAAGCGTGCATCATCACGATGCAACCTGCACCCACCCTGGCATTAAATACCGTGGAGCGAAAGCCAATGAAGGAATTATCCCCTACATAAGCTGGGCCATGAATCAAAGCCATGTGAGTAATGGACGCATTTTTGCCAACCCAAACCGAGTAACTATCGCCATCATCGCCAACCACTCGGCCTTGCTCTAACCCATGTATCACCACACCATCTTGAATATTAGTGTTTTCACCAATATAAAAAGGTGTGCCTTCATCAGCTCTAATCGAAGTCCCCGGAGCAACGATTACATTTGCACCTATCCGCACGTCCCCAATAATATTGGAAAACGAGTGTACAAATGTGCTTTCATGGATTTTTGGCTCAGCTAAATTCCTCGACCATGGGGTTGGGGGTGCCGCCGTGCTGCGGACTGCCATTGCGAGATTCCTCCTGTATTGTTAGTTGTCAGTTGTTGGTTGTTTTTTCCACTGACCACTGACCACTGACCACTGACCACTGACTATCGATATTGGTCTTTTTTACTGTAAATCAGGCGATCTTCCACATGAATAGTATCAATTATCGCCACCACTGCTGCATCCAACGGACGCTGTTCATTACCCAGAATTTGACGAGCGGCACTGCCACGACTGACAAGTACCCACTCATCTACTCCTGCACCGACACTATCTGCTGCTACCTCGTATTTTGGCAGGAAGTTTCCTTCTTCATCTACTAATTGCAACAAAAGTAGTTTCACACCTCTGAGACTTGGCTCTTTTTGCGTGCTAACTACTGTGCCACGAACTTTGGCAATTTGCATTACAAATTATGGTCTTCTACCGAAGGGACGAATTGCGTTCACGTTTTCCCGGAACTGTTCTACATCTTCTGTATAACGAATTGGCAGGACGTATTCTAAGTTCTCATGAGGACGAGCAATGATATGAGTAGACAGCACTTGTCCGCCATTCACTCGCTTGACTGATTCAACTCCTGCTGCTACAGAAGCTTGTACTTCTGAAACGTCCCCCCGTACGATGACTGTAACCCGACCACTACCGATTTTTTCGTAGCCTACTAAGGTGACACGAGCAGCTTTCACCATCGCATCAGCCGCTTCCACTACTGCTGGAAAGCCTAGCGTTTCAACCATTCCTACTGCGATTGACATTAGTTCTAACCCTTAATAACGTTTCTAGACTTGGACGAAAGTGAGAGCTTCAAGAAGGCAAACCCGTTAATTACTTTGTTTAATCAGCTTTTAGGTACGGAACTGTTCCACAGCTTCTGTGTAACGAATCGGCAAGACGTACTCTAAGTTTTCATGTGGGCGAGCAATGATGTGAGTGGATACCACTTCACCGCCATTTACTCTTCTAGCTGCTTCAATTCCTGCTGCAACTGAAGCTTGTACCTCAGATACATCTCCCCGGACAATTACGGTTACCCGAGCGCTACCAATTTTTTCATATCCTACCAAAGTTACACGCGCAGCTTTCACCATCGCATCAGCAGCTTCTACTACTGCCGGAAAGCCCTTAGTTTCAATCATTCCAACTGCAATTGGCATCGCAGAACTCCTAAAAAATTAATCCAATCAGTACTGTGGTTTGAAAAATTTGACGGGTAAGCTCATCTTGAGCTACAAAAACACTTCCAAATTAAGCATAGGAAAGCTTGGCGTTCCTGGCAATATAAATTACTATAATAGTTTATGATAAAATAGTTTTAAAAAACTTAACAAAAATTTATACCAGGGTTCTACTCAATCAAAGTTCACTGATTCCTAGAGCAGTCCCTTATGCTTTATAATTTCTTTATTACATTTAAAAATCGACATTCATAACCCAGGGTAATCCTGTCTGTGGAGGGACGATCGGAGGCTGTACATCTTGCTGCATCTGTTTTTCCTAGATTTTGTTATCGAAACAAAGACTAGGTGAAAAATACATAATGTTTTTAAATATATCGTATAAAGTACGCTGTTAAAAGGTGAAATATAAATTTACAAATAAAAACAATATAAACAGAGTAAATGCTTTTAAATATGTAAAGTTATATTTAATTAAAGATTAATAGACTAATTTAAAGTAAAAATGCTCATTCAAGTTTAGTCGTAAAATATTTCAAAAATAATGGATTATTCGAAAGTTATTTTTTTTACTTAAAAATTGTTTTGAAGCTGTTTAAAAAAATCAAGGCTGAGTCGTTAAGGGAAATTTAAATGAATCAGTTTCTATTTTTAACAAGTTGGTGGGTGCCTTTCTATAGCTTAATGGGCGCACTTTTAACCTTGCCGTGGGGAATAGGAATAATTCAGCGTACAGGGCCTAAACCTGCGGCATATTTCAACTTGTTGTCAACCCTTTTGGCTTTTGTCCATAGCTTGTTGGCATTTAACGAGATATGGGATAGAGAACCAGCAAAGTTGCTGATTACCTGGTTTAAAGCTGCGGATTTAGACTTATCCATTAGCTTGGAACTATCACCAGTTAGTATTGGGGCAACAGTTTTAATTACAGGCTTAAGTCTGCTGGCACAAATTTACGCCTTGGGTTACATGGAAAAGGACTGGTCATTGGCGCGTTTTTTTGCGCTGTTCGGATTTTTTGAAGCAGCCCTAACTGGTTTAGCCATAAGTGACTCCTTGTTTCTCAGCTATGCGCTTTTGGAAGTTCTGACGCTTTCGACTTACTTGCTGGTAGGATTTTGGTATGCTCAACCGCTAGTAGTAACGGCGGCGCGTGATGCCTTTTTAACCAAGCGGGTGGGAGACTTGTTGTTGCTAATGGGTGTAGTAACACTTTCCACCTTCTCAGGCAGTTTGAACTTTTCTGATTTATATGAATGGGCGCAAACAGCTAACTTAAGCCCAGTCACATCGACATTATTGGGGTTAGCGTTGATTGCAGGGCCTGCGGGCAAATGTGCCCAATTCCCCCTACACTTGTGGTTAGATGAAGCCATGGAAGGACCTAACCCCGCTTCAGTACTGCGAAATTCATTGGTAGTAGCGGGTGGTGCTTATATACTGTATAAACTTCAACCAGTCCTAGCACTATCGCCAGTTGCATTGAATGCCTTGGTAATCATGGGTACGGTGACGGCAGTTGGTGCAACATTAGTTTCCATAGCTCAAATTGACATTAAGCGATCGCTATCTCATTCCACCAGTGCATACATGGGATTAGTGTTTCTGGCGGTGGGATTACAGCAAGGAGGTGTAGCTTTGATGTTACTGTTAACCCATGCGATCGCTAAAGCACTATTATTCATGAGTTCTGGTTCAGTAATATATACTACCAGTACACAAGACCTTACAGAAATGGGTGGATTGTGGTCGCGGATGCCAGCCACCACCACCGCCTTTGTTGTCGGTTCGGCTGGCATGGTAACACTGCTACCATTGGGAAGCTTTTGGGCAATGCTGTCATGGGCTGATGGTTTTGTGGATATTAGCCCTTGGGTGATTGGGGTTTTAGTAATAGTCAACGGCTTAACAGCATTGAACTTGACCAGAGTATTTAGATTAGTATTTTGGGGTACGCCGCAACAAAAGACCCGCCGTACCCCAGAAGTTGGTTGGCAGATGGCATTCCCAATGGTGGCACTAATTGTGCTGACTCTACTATTACCCCTGATGCTACAGCAATGGTATTTGCTACCTGATTGGAGCAGTATTAATTGGTATGTAGCGTTAGTGTTGATTGGTTCTACTGTAACTGGGTTAACTATAGGTTCTACAGTTTATTTACACAAAGCTTGGTCTAGATCCAGAATCCTGACGTGGAGATTTGTACAGGACTTGCTAGGTTACGATTTTTACATAGACCGAGTTTATCGCCTGACCATAGTAAATGCAGTAGCGTTGCTATCTAAGATATCGGCTTGGAGCGATCGCTATCTAGTTGATGGTTTAGTAAACCTGGTTGGATTTGCCACAATTCTTAGTGGACAAGGATTGAAGTACAGCATTTCTGGTCAATCCCAAGGATACATGTTGACCATCCTAGCAGTCGTCAGCGTCCTCGGTTTTTTCATTAGTTGGTCATTAGGTCTACTAGATAAATTGCCTTTTTAATAGTCCAGCTTGAATTAAAAATGCAAAATTCAAAAACCACATTTTTAATTTTTCCCTAGATTCTGTCTATGCTTAGTGCTTTGATTTTAGTACCGTTGTTCGGTGCAGCTTTAATTGGTTTCTGGCCCTCTGACATCAGTGGGAAATTGACCCGTACAGTGGCTTTAGTCTTTGCCACTATCGCTTTCTTGTGGTCAGTTGTCATAGCAATTCAGTTCAATCCAGGAGAAGCCAATCAACAGTTTGCTGAGTCTTTGTCTTGGATTGATGCCTTAGGCTTGAACTATAACCTGGGGGTAGATGGTTTATCTTTGCCATTGCTAGTTTTGAATGGACTGTTGACTGGCATTGCCATCTACAGCAGCGATGAGTCTCTTGGTCGTCCTAAATTTTATTACTCTTTAATACTGCTGTTAAGTGCTGGGGTAACTGGAGCTTTTCTAGCGCAGGATTTACTGTTATTTTTCCTGTTTTACGAACTAGAACTAATTCCTCTGTATCTGCTGATTGCTATTTGGGGTGGTGCAAGACGGGGTTATGCCGCTACGAAATTTCTAATTTATACTGCCGTTTCTGGAATCCTGATTTTGGCAAGTTTCCTGGGTATGGTTTGGCTGAGTGGGGGTTCTAACTTTGCACTAACAACCTTGGATGCCACGACTCTACCTTTGGCAACACAACTTTTACTGCTAGCGGGGATTTTAGTAGGTTTTGGAATTAAGATTCCCCTAGTTCCTTTCCATACTTGGTTGCCAGATGCTCACGTTGAAGCTTCTACACCAATTTCTGTACTATTGGCTGGGGTGCTGTTGAAGTTGGGAACCTACGGCTTACTGCGGTTTGGCATGAACTTGTTGCCAGAAGCTTGGAATTATGTAGCTCCTTGGTTGGCAATTTGGGCTGTGGTCAGTGTAATGTATGGTGCATCCTGCGCGATCGCTCAAACTGATATGAAAAAAATGGTGGCATACAGTTCCATTGGACACATGGGCTACGTGCTATTAGCGGCGGCAGCGGCTACACCTTTAAGCATATTAGGTGCTGTTCTGCAAATGATTAGCCACGGCTTGATTTCTGCACTGCTGTTTTTATTGGTAGGGGTTGTGTATAAAAAAGCTGGCAGCCGAGATTTAGAAGTTCTTCAAGGACTGCTGAACCCAGAACGCGGTATGCCTGTAATTGGTAGCTTAATGGTTGTGGGAGTTATGGCCAGTGCTGGCATACCGGGAATGGTAGGCTTTATTTCCGAATTTATTATTTTTCGAGGCAGTTTTCCAGTTTTTCCTATACAAACTCTGCTGTGCATGATTGGTACAGGCTTAACAGCAGTTTACTTTTTAATTCTGATGAATCGCGCCTTTTTTGGGCGTTTGTCTGCACAAGTCGTCAACTTACCGCGTGTGTATTGGAGCGATCGCTTTCCATCTGTGGTACTAGCTGTATTAATTGTGATTTTCGGCATCCAACCCGCTTGGTTAATACGTTGGACTGAACCCACTATTACAGCAATGGCAAGCGTGCAAAACGTAGTGGCAACGGTGTCCTTAGAGAAGGCAAAGGGAGCTGGGGAATAAGGAGTGAGTACTGGCTACAGGCAAGAGTCGGGGGTAAAAAAATCCCCTTTCCAATCCCCAATTCTCAATTCCTATTTTTGGAGAACTGACAATGGTAACTATTAAAAAGAAGCTAAAAAAGAACCCATTATCTGAGTATATTGAACGCTTACAAACAGGAGGAACGTTATTACCAGATACTCCAGAAAATGTGCTGGAAGTAGTGGGTATTCTTAAAAGTTATGGCGTAGTTTTAGATGCCTACTCAAAAAACCTCATTTATATAGCTGATAATCAGTTCTTAGTATTTTTTCCATTTTTTAAATATTTCAATGGAGAAGTTTCTTTTTCCAAATTACTCCGGCATTGGTGGCACGATAGAATTAATTTTGAATACGCCGAGTATTGCATGAAAGCTATGCTTTGGCATGGTGGTGGTGGATTAGATACTTATTTGGATACAAAAGAATTTCAAGAAAGAGCGCAAGCAGTTATTAAAGCAAAATTTAAGACAAATCCGCTCGTATTAGGACTTAACGAACTATTTCCAGACTTCTTAACCGAACAGTTGCGAGTTTCTGCTTACTACAGCGGTTTAGGTCAGTTTTGGCGAGTAATGGCTGATATATTTCTCACCCTATCAGACCGCTATGACGAAGGCGAAATTAAATCAATTCCCCAAGTTGTAGACTATATCAAAGCTGGGTTGGTAGCAGATGCAGTAAAGCCAATTACCTATGCTGTAAAAATTCGAGATAAAGTCTATGACATCATTCCTAAAAACGTTGGTTTAACCTTCTTAGCAGATACAGCAGTACCTTATGTAGAAGCAGTATTTTTTAGGGGAACACCTTTCCACGGCACAGTTTCATACAATGCCCAAGCATATCAAATTTCCCCAGATCAAAGTCGATTTCAGTATGGCGCACTCTATGCAGATCCTTTGCCTATTGGTGGTGCTGGTATTCCTCCCACATTGCTGATGCAAGATATGCGTCATTATCTGCCAGAGTATTTGCACGAAGTTTATCGTCGCAGTTTGCGGGGTGAAGATGATTTGCGAGTGCAAATTTGTATCACTTTCCAAAAATCGATGTTTTGTGTGACAACAGCAGCGATTTTAGGGTTGATGCCTCATCCTGTAGATACCCAAGATTCATCAGAGCAAGAGGCAAATCGAGTTTATTTAGAAAAGTGGATGGATCGGTTACAAACTTCGCGGTTATTAGATGTGAATCAATAAGCAGTCGTAGTTTCTCTATAAGTCAGAGCGATCGCTCTCTAAATATTCTCTACATAGTAAACCAAAGACTTAAGCTTCTGGTTCAACGCCGAGCGATCGCAATTGAGCAGTCAAGCGATCGGCTCTCTGGCGTTCTTTTTCTGCTCGTTGACTTTCTTGTTCGGCTCTTTCCTCACCAGTTAGCAACAAATTACCTTGCAAATCCCACCAGCGCAGCCAAGGTAATTCTATATTCTGATATCCTCCCTGCCATATACCTAACTCAACACCTAAAGGATGTATGGGATAATGCTCCCGTTCGTTGGCTGGTAATAGCTGATACTGTCCTTCAATTAGGTGGTAAACTTCTACGCTGGCTTTACTCACTTCATAAATGCCATAAAAGGGAGGACGAATCACCTGCTCATATATCCAAAATTTACCTTTCCAAGGAGTTTTATCTCGTTCCTCACTCCCATCGCCAGAAACAAATTCTAAAGCAATTAATGGGGCAATAAACTCTCGCCACAATACATAAGAGCGTCGCGTTTGCCCATTGAGCGTAAGCGGTACATTCGGTACAAAAAACCAATCCGGTGCTTCTGCTCCTTTTTCAGGAGGATCGGTTAAGCGCCAGTATATGCCTAAGTCCTGGCCAATACAATATTGCCCATCAGGGTGACGTTTTTGCAGTATCGGTTTAATAGAGTCGGTTAGTAGAATGCTTTGCGGATGTTCTTGCCAATTTTTCACGAATGTACCATCAGACTCTGGTAGCTGCGTATGGTCTGGGAACGGGGTGAGTTCTTCAGTGGATGGGTTGGTTGCAGAGGTCATAACGCTACCTTTGCAGGGATAAGGGTTGTTGTTTAGTTTAGCAATGAAACAGGAAAGAAGCGATCGCTCTTAATATCTGACACTAGATGCTAAAGAATAGACCTCTTGCAAAAGTCAAGAAATTAGGAATGTCATTCTGAACGAAACGTAGTGTAGTGAAGAATCTCACCCAATGTGTCGCTTTGCTTAACATGACACTTTAAGGATTTATGCAAGAGGTCTAATATACAACTAAAAAACCTCCAGCTATCCAATATGGCTGGAGGTTTTGAACTTTGATTATTGCGTTAAAATCTGACGGATTAAAATACTCATCACCTCATCAGGGTTTTCGGTTGGTAGTAGTTGACTCCAATCTCCGACATTTGCATAACCAACCACCTGCAAAAAGTGAATTGTACTAGTGACAGCTTTGGGAGAACCAATCAATATATGTTTAATTGGTTCTCTTTTTGGCGATCGCTTTTGAGCAGATTTGAGGGCGGGTGCATCGAAGTCCTCACTAGGCAAATACTCTTCTGACTGTACTTGAGGGAACTCTTGATTATCTCCGAACTTTTGTACTTGTGTCATGATGATAGTTGACTCCTGATGTGGGGTTGAAAGAAAGGCGATCGCGGATTCTTGCAAGAGGGCGATCGCCTTTCTCATATCTAAATAATAAAGTATAATTTTATACTTGTCAACTACTAATTGAAAAAAGAATTAGGAAAAGGCTTCGCGCAGAAAAGAATAATATCCGTCCTTTTGTCTTTACTTTATTTCTTAATTAATAAAGTTGAATTTAGTAAGCGTTAGCGCTTTTTACTTGCGGAAAATACCAAAATGAGTAAGCAAACTGGGGTTTGAGAAAGCAAAACTTCCTTTTGCTTGCGGAAAACACCAAAATGAGAAGGCGATCGCTCATATTGAGAAAGCAAAACTTCCTTTTGCTTGCGGAAAACACCAAAATGAGTAAGCGATCGCTCATATTGAGAAAGTAAAACTTCCTTTTGCTTACTCATTTCAGTAGATCGCGTACTCATTTCAAAAGATTGTGTAAACAAACCGCAGTTTATTTACTAATTTCAACGTGAGTTTGATGAACCTCTCCCTCCCAACCTCCCTCTCCCACGGGAAAGGGAGGAGCAACGAGAAATTAGGGTTTTGGCTCCCCTCTCCGTGTCGGAGAGGGGTTGGGGGAGAGGTCAAAAAAGGGCTTGTCGAACTCACGTTAATTTCAGTAGATCGCGTATTCATTTGGGCAGTTAGGCGATCGCATTCATTCTGCCAAGTTAGGCTCAAGTTATTAAGGCTCTCTTGTGTGAGAATTAATCTAAGCATTTTGGGAGTTGCAAAGATGGCTTGGGTCGCTGGCGATCGCTTGCAAGGCGGAAAATACACCATTGAGAAAGAGTTGGGAAAAGGACGTTTTGGCATTACTTATTTGGTCAAAAATAAGAATAGCGATCGCAGTTTTTGTAGCCATACTTGCAGCCATACCTTCTTGGATTCCTATTTTTAACCCATCTCCATCTTCCAATCAACCTTCACAGTCTCCCAGTTCATCATCTAGCAAAACACCGTAGATTTAGCTCAACTTTCATTGTGTGTTGTGCAAAATTCTGCAAAACTGTATTATTTATGAAACACACTTAAGTCATAGAAAACACCCATATCCAGCTTTTTTAAAGTCTTTTAATTACGAATTACGAATTACGAATTAAGAATTATTTAGAGGTTTTCATGCCCTGGATAGCAGGACAACAATTGCAAAGTGGCAAATATGTAATTGAGAAAGTCCTGGGACAGGGGGGATTTGGGATTACTTATAAGGCTTTGCATGTTGAACTAAACCAAACAGTTGTAATTAAGACACCTAATGAATATCTCAGCCACGATCCGGAATATGAAAAGTACATAGAGAGATTTATCCAAGAAGGGCGAATACTGGCACGCTTATCTCAAGAACCTCATCCTCATATTGTGGGAGTGATTGATTTGTTTCGGGAAGGTGATACCCACTGTTTAGTGATGGACTTTGTTGAGGGAGAAAATTTGTTTGAGGCAGTGAGGCGTAGAGGGGCTTTACCAGAAGCGGAGATCCTACCTTGCATCCACCAGATTGGGGAAGCTTTGAGCGTAGTGCATCAGGCAGGGCTAGTACACCGAGATGCCCACCCTGGAAATATTATGTTGCGGAGAAATGGCAAAGCGGTTTTAATTGACTTTGGAATCGCTAAAGAACTTTTGCCTAAGACTTTGAGTTCAAAGGGAATTGCAGGTAATGAAGGGTTTGCGCCTTATGAACAGATGAGTAGAGGTAGTCGGGAGGCAACTGTCGATGTCTACTGTCTGGCTGCTACACTTTATTATGCCGTGACTGGTCAACGCCCCACAACCTCTTTAGCTCGCAAACTCGATGATGCTGATCTGAAATCACCTAAACAAATTAATCCAAGCATTAGCGAGCAATTAAATCAAGCAATTCTCAAGGGTATGGCACTGGAGGCAAAAGACCGTCCTCAGTCAATGCAGAGGTGGTTGGCAATGTTAGAAGCACCAAAAGCAACGCCTCCACCACCTGTTGATCGAGATTATAAAAAAGAAGTTGTTCGTCCTGAAGCCAAGCCAAACTCAGAGGCAATTCCAATTAAACCAAGTACTAAATCACCTAGAATTATTCCCTGGGGCTGGTTGATTGGTGTATTATTAAGCTACCTATTGATAGGCTACTTGTTAGCAGCGTCTAACGCTCCGTACATAATTTGGGTTGTGGCTGTGGCTGGGGCTGTGGCTGTGGTTTTGGCTGTGGCTGTGGTTTTGGCTGTGGCTTGGGCTGAATATGAATTACGAAAATCTTTTAGCAAGTTTCATACTTTTCTAATTTTAGCTAGCACTTCTAGTCTAGGCTTGGGTTTGGGATGGTTAGGACATAGAATTTTTATACAGGTTCATAGCTTACTCAAGCTCTAAAAGCTAAATGATAAAAGATTTTGTAACTGCTGTATTGAGTAGAGAAGCAATGTTTAAGGACAAGCCGCTACACATCTACGCACCTTTAACCTCATACCAAAATATTAAATTTCCGGCTCAATACCAAGCGCTGGTTTTAACAGCGTTGTTATGGAAGATAAGCTAGGTAAATAAACTGATATCTACATTAAAATAGTCCGCCAACGCTTCTGCTTGAGTTTTACTAATGGTGCGACCATTAACAATTTGCAAGGCAATTTTCAATGAACCAATTACCTCAGCTAATGTTTAAGCAACAAATACCTCGAAATCATATTCAAGTACTTCAAAGTCGTGTTGGAGTACTTCAAAATCATGTTCAGGTACCTCAAAGTCGTGTTGAAGTACTTCAAAATCATATTCAAGTACTTCAAAGTCGTGTTGGAGTACTTCAAAATCATGTTCAGGTACTTCAAAGTTGTGTTGAGGTACTTTGAAATCACGTTCAGGTACTTCAAAGTTGTATTGAGGTACTTTGAAATTGTGTCGAAGTACTAGAAGATTCAGCGGCGAAGCGTTCCCAGTTGCGTCAATCTTACTCACAGTTTTTTGTTTGCGAACGCTTGACTTTCCAGACAATCGCTACATTTCTGTAAAACTTACGCGATCGCCTAAATATTCTCCACCCACAGAAGATTATTTGCGTAGCTACCGATTTTAAGAGCATTGTAAAATTTTTCGTCTGCTGTCACCATTTGGCATTGTTGCTTAATGGCAAGAGCTAAGTATAAACTGTCATACAATATGCGTCTACGCTACCTTTAAAGAAAAGACTTAAGCTTCTGGTTCAACGCCGAGCGATCGCAACTGTTCAGTTAGGCGATCGGCTCTTTCCTCACCAGTCAACAATAAATTACCTTGTAAATCCCACCAGCGCAGCCAGGGTAATTCTACATTTTGATAAACTCCTAGCCAAATGCCTAACTCAACACCCATAGGTGCGATCGGATAATGTCCGCGCTCATTTACTGCTAACAACTGATATTTTCCACCAGCGAATCTATAGACTTCTACACTAGCTTTTTTAACCTCATAAATACCGTAGAAGGCAGGACGAATAACCTGCTCATAAATCCAAACTTTACCCGTCCAAGGTGTTTTGTCTCTTTCCTCATTCCCGTCTCCAGAAACGAATTCTAAGACAATCAACGGGGCAATATGCTCTTGCCAATATACATAAGACCTCCGCGTTTGTCCATTCAGTAGGGGTGGGACATTCGCTACAAAAAACCAATCTGGTGCTTCTACTCCTTTTTCAGGGGGGTTAGTTAAACGCCAGTAAATGCCTAAGTCTTGACCAATACAATATTGACCGTCAGAGTGTAATTGCTTTAAGACGGGTGTAATTGAGTCAGTTAGTAAGATACTTTGAGCATGTTGTTGCCAACTTCTCATGAATGTACCATTGGAGTCTGGCAGCTGCGTATGGTCTGGGAAAGGGGTAAGTTCAGCGGCTGGATTGGTTGCAGAGGTCATAACATTACCTTTGCACTGGATAAGGGTTGTTTTTTAGTTTAGCAATGAAACAGGAGAGGAGCGATCGCACCTCTGCCAATACACTAGGAAATGCGATCGCCTCACCCTATTTATTTAATTGATACCAATTGATTAACTGGCGCAACCCCAGCTAAATCTAAAATTGGGGCTATCAAATCTTCTCGCTTCACCGCCATCATATGGACACCTTGACACAATTGCCGTGCTAACTGAACTTGCTCTGCTGCAATTTTCATTCCTTCTTCAAGCGGGTCTTTTGCTTGTGCCAATCTATCAATAATATGTTCGGGTATATTTACACCTGGAACGCATCTATTAATAAATTGAGCATTTTTTGCCGATTTCAACAGAAAAATTCCTGCCAAAATTGGTTTTTTATAGCCAGCAGCAATTTTATCCATGAACTTTTCTAGCCTTTCAAAATCTGTAATTAATTGACTTTGAAAAAACTGCGCCCCCGCTTCGATTTTGCGTTCAAATCGACTTTGCAAACCTGACCAACTCGCACATTGCGGATCGACTGCTGCACCGACAAATAAATCTAATGCGCCATCAGTCAATGGTTTCTCGTTGCAGTCAAAACCCTGATTCATTTTCCGAATTAGTTGCAGCAGCCGCACAGCTTCTAAATCAAAAACGGCTTTGGCTTCTGGGTGATCGCCTGCTTTTACTGGGTCGCCAGTCAAAGCTAAAATGTTGCGAATACCCAAGGCATGAGCGCCCATCAAGTCAGCTTGTAAACTAATGCGGTTGCGATCGCGGCAAGCAATTTGACAAACTGGTTCAATCCCGTTTTGCAATAAAATCGCCGACGCTACTAAAGAAGACATCCTCAGCACAGCTCGGCTACCATCGGTAATATTGACGGCATGAACCCTCCCCTTAAGGGTCGCCGCCATTTGGAGCATGTGTTGTGGATTACCGCCTTTTGGTGGTGCAACCTCGGCGGTAACTAAAAATTCACCCGCTTGCGCGGCTCTGCGAAAGGAATTTAAGACGGTGTGGCTATGGTTATCGTCCATAACATTAATATGTTGGTTCTCTTACAGGGTATAACGAACCACACCTGAAAGAGAAACCCTCACAGAGGGACAGAGTAACCCAAAGCTGCTTTTACTTGTGCGAGAGTTTGGTTGGCGATCGCTTCGGCTTTTACCCTGCCGTCACGCAATACAGACTCTAAATAACTTTTATCCTCTGTGATTGCTTGATATTTTTCTTGGATTGGTTTTAAAGCTGCGATCGTTGTTTCTGTCAATAATGGCTTGAATTGTCCCCAACCCATATCCTGACACTCCGCCGCCACCTCTTCTTTCGTCTTTCCAGACAGCAGCGTATACAGTGTTAACAAGTTGTTACACTCTGGGCGCTCTGGATCGTCGAAAATCAGACCTCGAACTGGGTCGGTTTTACAGCGCTTAATCTTGTATTGAATTTGATCCGGTGGATCTAGCAAATTAATTCTGCTTAAGTCGGAAGGATCGGACTTGGACATTTTGCGCGTACCATCCGCCAAACTCATCACCCTTGCTCCTTCTTTGCGGATTAAAGGGTCTGGTAATTTCAGCACTGGTCGATCTGGTTTAGCAAATAAATGGTTAAACCGCGCAGCAATATCTCGTGTAAGTTCCAAATGTTGCTTTTGGTCTTCACCTACTGGTACTTTATCTGCTTGGTAAAGCAAAATATCAGATGCCATCAATACAGGGTAATCTAATAAACCTGCACTCACATTTTCTCCCTGCTTGACAGCCTTTTCCTTGAACTGGATCATGTCTTGCAGCCAGTTTAGAGGTGTGATGCAGTTGAGCAACCAGGTGAGTTCACTGTGGGCAGAAACGTGCGATTGCACAAAGATAGTGGAGTGAGTTAAATCTAGACCACAAGCTAAATAGAGTGCAACTAGGGTGTAGGTATCAGATGCCAACTGTTTTGGCTCGTGTGGTACTGTTATTGCGTGTAAATCAGCCACGAAAAGGTAATTTTCGTATTCGCTTTGACCTTCTACCCAGTTGCGAATCGCTCCCAAATAGTTGCCTAGATGATAATTGCCCGTTGGTTGAACTCCAGAAAGAACACGCTGCTTGCCCATAAATTTCAATTTAGTTATCTCAAATCCGCACTATGTAAAGTGGCGGCCATAAAACTCATTTAATTTTGACATTTTCCAGGACAACTCGCTGTCCGGGAATGAGACATTTGGTAATTAACATCTCTCTATCCTCTCCAAAAAAATTTATACACCTTCATTTACAGAAATAGACAAAATTTAAGCTCTTGTTAGAGACAGTAGCAGTACTCTGAGAATATTAATTAACTTCCACTCCGGGGTGTCTGCTTATGAAAGCTTTACTACTCTGGCCCATAATGCCCAATTCTTTCTGGTCTTACCAGGAAACTCTTGATTTGGCAGGTTTACACGCTACAAATCCGCCTTTAGGTTTAATTACAGTCGCGGCAATGCTGCCAAGTGATTGGGAAGTAAGATTGATAGATCGCAATGTCCGTTTGGAAACAGATGAAGACTGGGATTGGTGCGATTTGGTAATCATCTCTGCAATGATTATCCAAAAAGAAGATTTCCGTAAATTAATTCAAAAAGGGGTTGAATTAGGTAAAAAGGTAGCAGTCGGCGGCCCTTTCCCCACATCAGTACCGGAATTTGCCACAGAAGCAGGAGCTGCTTATCTAATATTAGATGAGGGAGAATGCACTGTCCCCATGTTTTTGGAAGCTTTGGCACGAGGAGAAGAACGAGGAATTTTTCGTGCTACTGAAAAACCGGATGTCACCCAAACTCCTATACCTCGATTTGACTTGTTAGATTTAGATGCATACATGGCTGTGACGGTACAGTTTTCACGGGGATGTCCATTTCAGTGTGAATTTTGTGACATCATCAACTTGTTTGGTCGCAAGCCACGGACGAAAACACCCGAACAGATGCTAGCGGAATTGGAAGTACTGTATCAAATGGGCTGGTATCGCTATGTGTTTATCGTTGATGACAACTTTATTGGCAATAAGCGTAATGCCAAAGTCTTACTACGAGAACTTATTCCGTGGATGGAAGCACGCAACTATCCTTTCCCGTTACTCACAGAAGCTTCGCTAAATTTGGCAGAAGATGATGAATTAATCGAATTGATGGTGAAAGCTGGTTTCGCTTTGGTATTTATGGGCATTGAAACACCAGACGTTGAAAGCTTAGCAGGAATTCACAAAGAACAGAATACCCGTCAGTCTTTGATGGAATCATGCCACAAAATTACACGAGCGGGATTACAAATTATGTCCGGCTTTATCATTGGCTTTGACAATGAACGTACTGGTGCAGGGAAACGCATTCAGGAGTTTATTGAAGAAACGGGTATTCCGCAAGCGCATTTGAGTTTGTTGCAAGCATTGCACAATACAGCGATGTGGACTCGCCTCAAGCAAGAAGACCGCTTGCATGAAGGTTTAGCAACAGTTTATCAAGGTTCGTTGATGAACTTTAAACCGACTCGACCTGTAGAAGAAATCGTGGCGGAATATATTGATTGTTTCTGGAATCTTTATGAGCCGCTACCTTACTTGAAGCGGACTTTTCGCCATTTTAAGATGATGAATGGTCAGCGTCCTAAAATCAAACGTCGATTTACGTGGCATGAAATGCGCTTGTTTCCGGTAGTTTGCTGGCGACAAGGTGTAGTTCGCACTACGCGTTTGCTGTTTTGGTGGCAATTAATTGCGATCGCACTACAAAAACCCAGTTTATTTTACGACTATTTTGTGGCTTTGAGTTTAGGCGAACACTTTTTCAGTTTCCGTCATCAGGTGAAAGCACAACTAGAAGCACAGCTGGAAGTATTACAAAAACACAAGCAAACACAGGAGCAAGAAAGTTATCAGCTAGAGCCTGTTAGTTGATGTTTAGGGGGGTGAGGGAGACGCGGGGACGCGGGGACGCGGGGACAAAGAGAATAACTACTGACCATTGTACAGACGCGATTGATCGCGTCTCTGCTGACTATTGTACAGACGCGATTAATCGCGTCTCTTTTCAATTCGCCCTTTCCCACAGGCGTTGAATTTCCGTAAGTGTCTGAGCGTTAGGTGGTGGTAAAGTTTGGACAGTGGGTTTTACTTCCGCACCAGGAATATTTTGATTCCACGGACTTCTAGGCACAGCTTTTAAATCAACAGCATTATTTACCGGGCGGAAGCCATACTGAACTAGTACTGCTTGTTGTTCTGGTTGTATCAGGAAATCAACAAACTTTCTTGCAGCATTTGCAGTACCACTATCCACATCTCGACGCACAATTGCTGCTGTGGCGGTAGATTCAATTGAGGGGTTTAAATAATAGATTTGATAAGGTTTTCCTTGATTAGCTGTTGATTGTTGCCAACGATAAAGGGCAATACTTTCATATACTGTCGCCACATCAGCATCGTTAACTCCTCTGGTAATAAATTCTTGCAGAAGAGTATCTGTAGACCGGGGTGGCTGATAGACTGATTTCTTAATCAAACTAAATAGCGACTGTATAGATGAATCGTTGAAACTATTGGTGTCAACTGTTCCACCTAATTTTGATTGTGTCCACAAGTTTAATGTCACTTGACCGCTGTTTGAGCGGGTGGGGTCTGTGGTGACAAAATCAAAGCTACCCCAGTTATTAGAACCGCCAATTTTTTCCCAATTCCTTGCTTGCATTGCTTGTTCGACTCTTTGCCATTGAAAGCGTCCATCTGGGAAGAGGACTTTCCCGCGTTCGGGCCAAGCAATACCGACTAGTATGGTTTTTGCTATGGGTCGGGGAGAATCATAAAAAGGATCGGTGTTGTTCGTAGCGCGGAGGCGATCGCTTAATTCTGTTAAAATTTCACCATTGGCTGGAATTAACACCGTTGGTTTAAAATCATCTTTGCGATCGATAAACTGATTAACTATATCCTGGGAGCCTTGAAACTTTAGCTCTAACTTAATATTAGGATTTTCTTGCTCAAATTTTGTTTCTAACTGTTGTAGAGGTTCTTGTAATTCTGTACCGCTGACAACTACTATAGTTTTTTGTAAACCCGGAATAGGGACATAGGTCAAACCTAATGCGGCTAAGATGATTGCAACCGAGGTGGTATAACGCCGAGATTTTGAATTTATCTTTACCATAGATTTTTGTTGGCGGGTGGCTAGAAAAATTTTAGTAATTCAATTATTTACGAACTAGCAAATCAATATTTTCTTGTAAGCTGCTAAGTTCATCACTGAGTAATTGCAACTGATTAATTTGGTCTGAGTCAGTTAAATCTGAAGTATGTAGCTTATTTTGTAATCGCTGCAATACACCAGCAGAATCTTGAATTTGGGTAGAAATGCTAACAATTTGTGCTATACGAGTATCTTGACCTTCTTGGGCTAGTTGAATATTACGCTTGAGACTATCTGCTAGTTGGCTGAGGTGTTGCTTTGCTATACCAGAACTAGAACGATGTTTTTGTTGAACTTCTGCAAGTTGCTGTTGCAGTTCGCTAATTGAAAGAAGTGAATTACTTCCTTGTAAACGCCATGCCAGATTGTCAATTTTAGCTGGAAGTTCCAGAGCGCGATCGCAACTCATTTGTACTGCTGCTAAAAGTTCCATTTGGAAAGAGTCATTTAACAGCTTTTTTACCTCTAAACGCAGTTCATTTGACTTATTTACTAAAGCTAAAGCCGATGTTTTCACCGATGTTATTTCCCGTTCTAACTCAGGATTATTTAATTCCAAATGTTTAGGCTCGCGTGATTTTAAAAAACTAGACCCAGCAACAGCAATACCCGCCGCAACAGGTAACATAATTTGACTGGGCAATTGGGCAATACGCACACCGACGATGAGACTGATTCCTCCAGCTAACACTGCTAAAGGGTAATACAATGGGTTTGCTAGTTTCATAATTCGTAATTAAGAAGATAGATTTCTTCAAAAAATTTGGGTTTAAAATTCTACTTGTAAATCTGCCATGAGGCGCGAAATTGTTTCGGGATCGCCTTTAGAATAGTAACCACCATTCGATTCAGCAATTGTCTTCAATGCCTTAGGATTAAACTCACCTTCCTTACCGTAGCCAACGGTGAAAAAGCTAATGCGCTGATCGGTAGAAAAGCCGCTTTTTTTCAGTTCTTCAGAAAGTTGGTTTAAATTAATTTTAGACTCAGAATCCTCCCCATCCGTTAATATCAAAACGGCGTTAATTGCATCTTTGCGGAGATTTTGCTGTAGCCAGTTGCGAGCGTAAAGAGCAGCATCATATAATTTTGTACCGCCTTCAACAGCAAGGCTACTAATAAATTGCAAACCGCGATCGCGTCCTTGTGGTGTACCATCTACTAACACTGGCGGTCGAATTGCTGAATCAAAATCAATCAAAGCAATTTGCTCTTTTGGCCCCAAATTTTTGACGTAGTTTTGCAGAGTATTCTGCACCGCTGGTAACTTGTTACCCGACATTGAACCTGAAGAATCTACAACTACCACCACCAAAGATGGTTTTTTAGCAACTTCCTGCCAAGATTTCAACATCGCTTCTACAACTTCTGGTTTGGGTGGTCGTAAAGAGTCGTACTTTGCTTGGGAATTCACCCCAAATTCAGCAGTAAACTTTGGCCCCAAAGCTACACCTGGGGTTCCCGGTCGCAAACCTAAATCTGTAGCAATTTTTTGAGTTTGTGGCGATCGCAAATAAATGATAAATTTTTCCGCAGCTGCCCTTTCATCGGCACTGACCCAAGGTGCTTTCGGCACAATTGCCCGCATATTAGAGGTAAATGTTACTTTGGGATAAACAGCTTCATACCGTTCTTGTCCTGGTTGTAACCCAGAATTAGCAGCGATCGTGCTAGACTCATATACCGACCCTACAGAAGCCCAAAACGGGCCATTTTTAACCATTGCTTGAGCGAGAGAATTAGTAGAAACACCATAACGGGTAATCTTGCTTTGAATTTGCTGAATTTGCGGCTGAAACTTTTGGACATCAGCAACTGTCAGTTCTTCAGGACGCTTACTCGATACACTGGCGTATTGAGCTACCAAAGTTTGTAACCCCGAATTAGAACGAGTCGGCGCAGCGTGAACGTAGTGAACTACTGTTGGCGGCCCAGATGCATCGATATCGCGGTGGGTCTTTGCAGTCACTAAAGCTTTGTAAGGATCAGCAACTTTTCGCAGTCCTTCAGCTACATCCCGCTGTGCCATAAACACCATTGGCGTACTCGCCACAAGTTCTGAGTCCGTAATTTGCGGAATATAATTTTGCCCTGGATATACTTGGTTAATGCGGTAAATTAGCTGACTGTGATATATATCCCCATCCAGGGAAATGATTGTGGGAAAGTCTACCGCATCAGCTTGCAAAGTCCCATTCTTCAGTTGAGTTGCTAAAGAAACTACTTTAGTGACAATATCACCGCTACCCTGTGCTTCGCAGCTCGCCTGAAAAGCCGTACCATTGTCTAGCTTGGGTTGTGTAGCATTAAAGTTTGTTGCAGCTTGGTTACAAAAGTCTCCCAAAGCACTGCCTACTAAAACCTTAACTTTTAAACCCGTAAAATTATTTGCTGAGTTGGAAGTACCGTTACAAGCTGTTAATAATAGGACACTAAAGACTGCCGCAAGCCGCGGAATTAATAAAAAATCTTTGAAAATCATGCATTTATCCAAAAAAGGATGTTGTTGAATAGGTTATGAATTAAGCAAAAGTTGGGATGGAAAGAAATGTCCACTAGTGGAGTAACAACCAAATTAAAGGTTATAGCATCTTTAATAACATTGATATTTTCATCCTTACTGAGGATTAACAATCTTTTTCTATTACAGCTGCTGCGGCTGATAGTCTTCTGTGCTAAATTGCCACATCATAGCGGTTTCCTAAGTTTTACTCAGTAAATTTGCCATCTCCATATGCTATTTGCACCATCTCATACCAATTCGTAATTCGTAATTCGTAATTCGTAATTAAGAAAGTCCCATTTAGTCTGGGTTTCTGGGTTTGGATCTGTATCATTATTTTTGGGAAATGGTATCAGCCCAAAAAACAGCACAGCCAGCAGACAGAGTAAAAAATTGCGTCAGACAATTTTGGATTTTCGATTTTGGATTTTCGATTAGTTCCACGGATAAATCCGGGGGCTTGTACCATCAAGGAATGATTGGTCATTGGCGTTGCATAGTTGCGGGATGATTTAGCAACTTCTAAAATTCTCCCCCTGCTTCCCCTGCATCCCCTGCCTCCCCTGCTTACCCCAATTCATCCCACTGTTATGCAACGCCTGGTCATTACTCTTAGGACTTACGCAGTGATACGAAAAATCAAGGTTTTGGACAAGGGGTGTGAAAGTGTAAGTAAGCAAAACCCTGACACCCCTGTACCCTTCCTTACCCGTGTAAGAAATATTTGCTTGCGTCGAGTTGTTGAGAATAGTGAAAGCAACCAGCGATTAAGGCGACTTGCTGGTTTTGAATAACACAATTACATTAGTATTCATCATACTTTAAAGCGATCGCACTACCATTACCAAAGTGCGATCGCTTTCGTTCTTAGGAAAGTTATTAAATCCTCGCTTATAGTCGCATGAGATTTTTTGAAACGAGGTATTTTATTTTTTTAAATCATTTTCATGAAAAGGATTCAATTGCTTCTGCCTCACTGTCATAAGTCTCAAAAACTGTTATGAGTTGAGTTATCATCAAAATATCCTGAACTTTAGAAGGAAGATTTATTAATTTAAGCTTGCCATCTTGGTTACTTGTTGTAGTATAACTTGATACCAGTTCACCAACTCCACTAGAATCTATTGTAGTAACTCCGCTTAAATTGAGTACAATCTTTTTAGCCCCACCATTAAGGGCGTTTCTAACTGCCTCGCGAAGTTCTACAGAACCTTCTCCAATGGTCACTCTGCCTTTTACATCCAAAATAGTCACATCATTCACAGTTCTTTGTTCTACCGACATATTTATGTCCTTCTTTTGCCCAATGAAAAATTATTAAAAATTAGTCCAGCAAAAAGCAAGGACAGTTAAGACAGTTAAGGAATTTAATAAAAATTTTATACTTTCCGATCGCCCCTACCGCACCTGTAGCATCCACAGGAAGTGCAACAATCCAATTTTTCAGTACACAATACTCAAATAAACTCAGTAAAAAAGTAAGAAAAGCACTGTGTTTTTTAAAATACTTTGTTTACTCAGCTAACAAGTCGTAAATTAATAGCTGAGTACATTGAGGAAAAATCATGAAATTAGATAAGTAAGTCGGTGAAAATAAACCTAGCTATGTAACAGAATGTAAAATCGATATAACCCTTGCGATTGCTTCATTCCACTTCGTTCCATTCGCAATGACATAGCGTGAATTATTTCAGCCGTTCTACTTACTCAAAGCTTACACCCAATCTCAACAGACAACCTTTGTGCGTAAGTCCTGACTCTATCTAACTGGCTATATTTTGCTGTGCTTTTAGTGATTTACTTTTCTGGTGGCAAATCTACGCTGTAAACAGTTTTTCCTGCCAAGTTACGCAGTGTTACCGTCATTACCTTTGTATAACTATTAATTTTGACTGTACCAAAGAATTGCAAACCTTCACTTGGCGGTCGATTTGCTTTCGTACCTGGAGGTAAACTTTGAAATACTAGTTGCGGGCCAAAGGTATTTTCTAATTGGTTTGGCCCAAACGTGCCAGAGTTGAGAGGCCCGGCAACAAACTCCCAGAAAGGCTTGAAATCGGTAAACTGCGCTTTAGCAGGATCGTAATAGTGGGCTGCTGCGTAATGTACATCAGCAGTCAACCAAACAACATTCTGGATATTCTTGTTTTTGATAAATCTGAGTAAATCTGTAAGTTCTAATTCTCTTCCTAAAGCCGGGCCGTCTTTATTAGCCCAAGCTTCAAAGTTAGTGCTGCCATCTGGAACTATCAGTCCCAAGGGCATATCACTGGCAATTACTTTCCATGTCGCTTTCGATGACAGCAGTTGTCTTTTCAGCCATTGCACTTGTTTTCTGCTCAAAAATTCCGTTTCTTTGCTTGGTACAGGCTGATTATTGGGGGTGTTTGGCCCGCGATAGGTGCGCTCATCAAGCATGAAAATATCTAATAATGAACCATACGCAAAGGAGCGATAAATTCTGGTCTTATCTGGATTATTGGTTGTATAACTAATAGGCACATATTCTAAAAACGCTTGCCTTGCCCTTTCTGCCAGCAAGTTAACATCCTTGACTGTATAGCGGTCATCATTCTGGATAATTTGTCCAGGATACCAGTTATTTCTTGTTTCGTGGTCGTCCCACTGTGCCAATATGGGAACTTCAGCATTAAAACGTTTGACATTTTCATCCAGCAAATTGTAGATGTAGTTACCACGAAATTCTTTGAGAGTTTCTGCTACTTTCGATTTCTCTGGTGTAGTAATATTTTTCCAAATAGTGCCGTCGTCCAGAGTTACTTGTGATTGAATGGGGCCATCAGCATAAATATTGTCGCCAGAATGGATGAAAAAGTCGGGATGAAGTTGGCGCATGGTTTCGTAAATTTTCATGCCACCGAAATCGGGATTAATACCCCATCCTTGACCGGCAGTGTCTCCACCCCAAACAAAGAATATATCTTGCCCAGATATAGGAGGAGTTCGGAAAGTACCTTTTACAGGAGCGCTATAGATATTTTTATAATCTAAATCTTGAAAAATTACCCGATAAAATATTTTTTGATTTGGTGGTAAATTCTTAAGATTAAGTCTGGCTGTAAAGTCGCTATTTTCTAAAGCATTTGATCCGAAAACACGCTGCACATTGCGAAAAGATTCATTGGTAGAATATTCTACTAACATTTTGGCAGGGCGATCGCTGCGACTCCAAATGATAACATTATCGTTGGTAATGTCTCCACAGGCTACGCCATAAGGTATGCCAGGACGCATTTTATCGGAGGTGATAATTGCAGGTGCTTGGGCAAAAACTTGTGATTTGGATATAAGATTTGTGGAAATAATTCCACCTGTTGTGATAGCTGAACGTAGCAAAAACTGACGACGGTTTAGCTTCAATGGTGAATTGGATTCCATACTTATTTATGATAAGCTCAAACAAAAAATATTACAGAATAGGTGTTTACCATATTTCCCAATGGCAATAAGTAAAGCTTGAGTTATCAAAAAATTAATAAAAGATTATACTCAGCAGGTCGGCATGAATCTTTATTATTAAGGCAAGGCAGAAGGCAGAAGTTAAGAGGGTTTTAGTTAACTTTACTTTTCATTACTTAGTTCTGTTGATTTGCGCTTTTCTACTTAATTTAAATTTGAGGTCACACCTTTAATGCTATTCCAACACAACTTGGATTTTACAGAAATTTGCCAGTAAACCGTCCAAGACAGGTTGTCAACAAGTTAGCGCTAAATCTTAAAACCCTCTTTCCTCCTGCCCTCTGCCTCCTGCCTTCTGCTTTTTTTGATGATAAATATTTCACGCTGACATACTTAGTTGCCTTCTTATGCTACATTACTAAAGCTTGGAGTCGGGAAACTCCGGTGAAATTCCGGGACTGTGCCGCAGCTGTAAGGAAAAGCCAAAAGGTAAAAAATCAGATTAACTTTTGACTTTCCAAGTCAGAATGCCAACTCCAGCAGTGTCTTCAAGACACACTTATTATCTACTCTCTGCGTTGCACGGAGAAGGAGTTTCAGTTTTGCTGTCTGGTAACGCCTGTCCTGGTTTGTTTTACGTCACACCTGCTCAAGATGGTATATTGTCTCGCATCAGAATACCAGGCGGGATGCTTAATAGTACACAATGCCGTGCGATCGCAGATATCGCTGAACAGTATGGTGGTAGCTATATCGATGTGACTAATCGAGCCAACCTACAAGTCCGCGAAATTCGTACCCAGATAA
This sequence comes from Dendronalium sp. ChiSLP03b, assembly GCF_034531165.2. NCBI lineage: Bacteria > Bacillati > Cyanobacteriota > Cyanophyceae > Nostocales > Nostocaceae > Dendronalium > Dendronalium sp. ChiSLP03b. Next base: position 103,117 of record NZ_JAVRBR020000143.1, read on the forward strand.
ATCCTGCCGTCCTGAAGCACCTCCAAGATATAGGCTTGGGTTCTCGTACTTCAGATGTAGACCACATCCGCAATATTATGACCAGCCCTACTGCTGGGATAGATCCTCAAGAATTAATCGATACCCGTCCCTTTGTCGAAAGTTGGGATAATTACATCGCCACACATCCTACCCTGTCAGGACTGCCTGCAAAATTTAGCGTTTGCTTTGATGGTGGTGGATTAGTATCAGTGTGCGATCGCCTGAATGATATCACCTTTGCTGCTGTCTTAGTTAACGCTAAAGTTTACTTCCGCCTCTATCTCAGTGTCGGTACGAAGGGCGAACCACCCAGCGATATGGGAATTTTCTTAGCACCAGAGGAATGTTTGCCAGTTTTGGCAGCTTTGGCGAATCTCTATCTAAATCATATTGATACTACTAGTAGGCGTAAACCGCGTTTGAGAGAGTTACTAAATTGTTTGGGTTGTGAAAGTTATCTTCAGGAAGTAGAGGCAAGGCTGCCTTTTCCTTTTTTCCGCAGTGAAATAAGAGAAAACCTAACCCCCCAACCCCCTTCCCTACGAGGGAAGGAGGAATTTTTGCCTATCTTGGCAGGTGAGGGATTAGAGGTGAGATCGGATACCGAGTATCAACACATCGGTATTCATCCCCAGCGTCAGTTAGGTTTATTTTATATAGGTATCGTGTTGCCCCTTGGACGCTTGGAGAGTAAGCAATTGCAGGGTTTAGCTGATTTGGCAGAAAGCTACGGTAGCGGCATCAGGTTAACTCCTTGGCAGAATTTGCTTTTAACTAATATTCCCCAGCAATGGGTTAATGATGTCCAGAGGAAACTTGCATTCTTAGGATTAGATTCTTCAGACAGCAACATCAAGAGTGCATTAGTTGCCTGTTCCGGTAAGCGGGGTTGTGCTGCTGCTGCTACGGATACCAAGAGTCATGCATTGGCTTTAGCACAGTATCTTGAAACTCGTGTCAATTTAGATTGCCCTGTTAATATCCACTTCAGCGGTTGTGACAAATCTTGCGCCCAGCATAGCAAAAGTGATATTGCCCTGCTCGGTGTCAGTCTGGAAACAGAAAATGGAACTGTGGAGGGCTATCAGGTTTATGTTGGTGATGGTGACAGTAACCATAAATTTGGTCGCGAACTCTACAGATATGTCAGCTTTGCCGAACTGCCTGCACTGTTAGAGCAGATACTAAACGTATATCAAGAACAACGAAAAAGCTCTAATGAGTCCTTTGGAGAATTTGCCAATCGATATGCGTTGGCGCAGTCCGCCGCAGGCATCGCCCAACTAAAGCAGTTATTTTCTCAAAAGACAGCAAACAAGCCTCATACTTTTAATTTGGATCAGAATCATCACCTCCTGCCTTCTTAGGCATAGAAAAGTATTTTTCCAGTCCCCATTATCCCTTATCCCCAGAGGCGACCCTGAGTCCCCCAATCCCCAATGCCCGACTACATCCGAGATGCCAGTGAAATATATCGCAATTCCTTTGCCATCATCAGGTCAGAAGCAAACTTAGATGTACTGCCGCCAGATGTCGCAAAAGTTGCTGTACGCCTTATCCATGCCTGTGGAATGACGGATATTGTCAATGACTTGGGATATTCACCAACAGCGGTGCAATCGGGACGGGCAGCACTAGCAGCAGGAGCACCTATTCTTTGCGATTGCCGGATGGTTGCCGAAGGTGTCACCAGGAAGCGGTTGCCAGTAAACAACCAAGCGATCTGCACTCTGAATTATCCAGAAGTGCCACAAATGGCTAAAAGTCTTGGGACTACAAGGTCAGCAGCAGCATTGGAATTATGGCGATCGCACCTCGAAGGAGCAGTAGTAGCAATTGGTAATGCACCTACGGCACTATTCCGGCTGTTGGAAATGCTCGATGAAGGATGTCCTAAGCCTGCGGTGATTTTGGGCTTTCCGGTGGGATTCGTCGGTGCAGCAGAGTCCAAGGCAGCACTGGCAGCAGACAGCAGAAATGTACCATTTTTAACATTACATGGTCGGCGTGGTGGAAGTGCGATCGCCGCAGCAGCAGTTAACGCCTTGGCAACGGAGGAAGAATGAATATGCAAACCAAAGGTCGTTTATATGGAATTGGTGTAGGGCCAGGCGATCCAGAATTATTGACCTTGAAAGCATTGCGGCTTTTGCGTGCTGCACCTGTGGTCGCCTATCAATCAGCCACAGACAAAGAAAGTATAGCGCGGGCGATCGTCGCCCAATATCTGACTGGCAATCAAATCGAGGTAAAGTTTCATCTCCCCCGTGCCTTAGAGCCAGAAAAGGCACAGTTCATTTACGACAAGGAAGTTGAACCAATTGCCGAACATCTTGCCGCAGGTCGGGATGTAGTAGTGCTGTGTGAGGGCGACCCGTTTTTTTACGGCTCGTTCATGTATGTTTTCACACGTTTATCTGAGCATTACGAAACAGAAGTTGTCCCCGGAGTTTCCTCACTGATGGCTTGTCCGGTAGCCTTGGGCGTACCGTTCACCTACTACAACGATATTCTTACCGTCTTACCTGCTCCAATGCCAGCAGAAGAACTAACCACACAACTGCTGACAACCGATGCAGCAGCGATTATGAAGCTAGGTCGTCATTTTACGAAAGTGCGGGATATCCTGCATCAATTAGGTTTGGCATCACGGGCATTGTATATTGAGCGGGCAACGATGTCACAGCAAAGGATTGTACCTTTGGATGAGGTTAATCCAGCAGAAGTGCCCTATTTTGCGATGATTGTCATACCCAGTAAGAATCGACTGTAAAATCTTTGTACAAATTTACGGTTTGATGAGAGCAGTTGCTGTTGAACTCAATTTTCATAGTAAAAATATATAGTAAATATGTACTATATGTTTATAGTTCTTGACTATAATACTATTTGTATATGCAAATTTTAAATTTGCTAGGATAGTGAGTTTAATTTGATTTGCGGGTCTGAGCTATGATCGATTGTCTCAATGCGGCTCGCTACTTCATAGTGAGAGCTTACGAAGATGGAATAGAAGCTGAAATGACTAACATGAAGGTTCAAAAGCTTCTTTACTATTCACAAAGCTTGCATTTAGCATTATATGATGAGCCATTGTTTGATGAAATAATCCAAGCATGGCGATATGGCCCTGTGTGTCCTCCTGCTTACAAGTTTTATAGTGAATTTGAAGCTAAACAGTTACCCATACCCAGTCAAGAATTCTTGTTACAGATTCCTAATGAGGAGAAAAAGCTTTTAGAAGAAATTTGGAGATATTTTGGTGGCTACCATGCTTACCGACTCAGTGATATGACTCATGTTGAGTTTCCTTGGAAGAAAGCTCGCAAGGGTTTGCCCAGTCACGCAAGTTCAACTGAAACAATTCTGCTTGAGGATATGAAGGCATTGGGTTATCAGAAGCTCGATCTCATAGAGCGCGATCATCCCGCGTATGAATCCGTCATGTCCAAAATAATAGAAGATGCTTGTAATACAGAATCTTCAAATCGCATTGGCAAAGGAGAGGTGCGTGACTGGCTTGACTCCCTTCTCGATTGAAAAATCTGATAATTTCAAGCGTTCTTTCAAAAAACTTGCAAAGTTTCATGGATCTGGTTTTGTTGAGCTTGTCGCGCAAATTCTGGAAGATTTGATTGAAGACTAGTATCCCAATAACTCTCGTAGTGAACCTTTGCCTGGAAAGATTCATTTACCTGAAGAATGGACTTTTCACAAGTTAGAACTTAGAGTATCCAAAGGGGCTTCGGGACAAATCAGGTTGATGTATTTGGTTAATGCAACTACTTGCACAATCAGATTGGTTTGGATTTATAGTCACGAGCAGTTTACAAAACGCCCTGCTGATGCAGATCTGAAGAGTCTTATTAAAGAAATCTTAGATTGCTAGTGCGCGGTCAACACTTCGTTGCAGCAGGTGGTTGATTTTAACGTCAGCGGTGCGTTATTTATCTGTGGTTTCATTAAAAGGCTATCAACTTTTGCAAGATATCTATTAAACAAGAACTCTTATGATGACGAAGACTGCACCCGCTGTTGTGGTACTGGGTGAAAATAGTGTGGCAGTAGCACGCAAAATGATGAGCGTTTTGCCAGGAGCTACATTATACGGTTTGGCGGGTCGCACGTCTGAGGTTGATGTCAGCTTCACGAGTTTCGGTGAGACACTGCGAGAATTATTTGCTGAAGGAACACCATTAATTGGTATTTGTGCTGCTGGTATTTTGATTAGAACGCTAGCTCCTATGCTCTCAGATAAACGCCAAGAACCGCCAGTGTTAGCTGTGGCTGAGGATGGTAGCGCTGTTGTTCCCCTTTTGGGCGGACTCAATGGAGTCAATGATTTGGCACGTCGGATTGCCGAAGCACTCAATGTTAAAGCTGCAATTACGACTACAGGCGATATCCGTTTTCGTACAGCACTTTTGTCTCCTCCCCCTGGATATAATTTAGCTAACCCAGACAATGCCAAGACATTTATCTCGGATTTATTAGCTGGGGCGCAAGTGAAGTTAGAAGGAACAGCACCCTGGTTGAGTAATAGTCAACTGCCAATTGACCCCAATGGAGATTTGACTATTCAGATTACAGAACGCTTGGTGACTCCTGCACCTAACCGCTTAGTCTACCATCCAGCAACTGTAGCGATCGCCATCAATCACATTGTTGATATTGCTTCTGTGCAGCAGTTACTCGCTGATGCCAAACTTGCACCCGCATCAGTAGCCGGGATATTTGCACCACTCACCGCCGCTACCAATCCAGCAATTCACGCCGTTGCTAGCACCTTCGGAGTGCCTGTTCGCTTATTTACCTCAAATCAGTTAGAAAGCTTATTATCACAAGGTTATAGCCCCGCTCAAGCAGCAGCGATCGCTGCCACAGGTACATCTGCTCAACCAATTACCCCCTCATCTTCCCAAATTGCGATCGCCATCGCTCCCAAACCAATCAACCCTAGCACCATAGGTCAGCCACGCGGACATTTGGCAATTGTAGGCACGGGGCCGGGTGCATCGCAGTGGATGTCTCCAGAGGTGAGGGAGATTCTGAAGTCAGCGACTGATTTAGTGGGGTATAAAACATACTTAGATTTAGTCGGTTCTCTTGCTGATGGCAAGCGCAGGCATGAATCTGACAATAGGGAAGAAATTGCACGGGCAAAAGTAGCGCTGGATTTAGCAGCCCAAGGGCGTTATGTAGCGGTAGTTTCTTCTGGCGACCCCGGTATCTATGCAATGGCAACAGCAGTTTTCGAGGTATTAGATTATTACAACAAACCGGAATGGGACAGTATCGATATTCATGTTGCACCAGGGATTTCTGCAATGCAAGCTGCGGCGGCGACGATTGGCGCACCTTTGGGGCATGACTTCTGCGCGATTTCCCTCTCTGATATTTTGAAGCCTTGGTCAATTATCGAACAACGAATTGCGGCGGCTGCTCAAGCTGATTTTGTCATTGCTTTTTACAATCCTGTTTCCAAAGAACGCACTTGGCAACTAGCCCAAGCTAGAGATATTTTACTGCGGTATAGATCGCCTGATACTCCGGTGGTGCTAGCACGGAATCTCGGTAGACCTGGGCAAGCGGTTAAAGTAATTACTCTTGAGGAGTTAATGCCAGCTGTTGCGGATATGCGGACGGTTATTCTTGTTGGTTCGACGCAAACTCGCACTATTCAGCGCAGCAATGGTAGTATTTCTGTCTATACTCCCCGTCGATACACGGAAGATAAAGAGATATAGGGGATTATTGAGCGTTTGAGGGTGACAGTTGCGGCTTTGATCCTCGAAGTTGCGGCTTTGAGGGTGACGGTTGCGGCTTTAATCCTCAAAATTGCGGCTTTAAGGGTGAAAGTTGAGCTTTTGAGGGTGACGGTTGCGGCTTTAAGGGTGAACGTTGAGCCTTTGATGCTGGAAGTTGCGCCTTTAAGGCTGAGGGTTGAGGTTCAAAAACTCAAACTTGAGGTTTAAAATTTAAAACAAGTATGCGTTCGCACTATGGTTCAGTTTATTTTGGACATGAGTGGGCGATGTCTACGACGGGCTACGCCTACGCGCTTTGCTAATTAGCATGAGAATCGAACCACAGAGACGCAAAGGACACAGAGGAAGAGATTAAAAGGGAGCGATCGCTATTTGAAGTTAAAATTTGTAAGCGATCGCTATTCCCCTGCTTGTTGTTTGAGTAAATTGACCAAACTATCCGATAACCACAAACCAGCGTCACGCAAAGCTTGAATACCAGGAGATACAGCACTTCCCGTTGTTATGAGGTACAGTTAGTAAGAAGAAAAATAATATCTTTTCATGAAAGCATATTCAATCGATCTCCGAGAAAAAATAGTTGCAGCACATATTCAGGAGAAAATATCAATTCGTCAAGTGGCAA
>NZ_JAVRBR020000144.1:0-17640 GCF_034531165.2 Dendronalium sp. ChiSLP03b
GTCAAAAGCCCAGTGATGATTTTTGCAAAGGGACAGCCCGTTGTTGATGCGGTCATCGTAGAACTGAGAAAATGGTTTGATATGTGACCCGTCCACAATGTTCTGTCCAAGTGAGTCGAGTATCTGTAACCCACAAAACGCGCAAGTGTGGTTGTAAGTTGAAACAACGATTTTACGGAACGCACCATCTCGCACAATTACAGCTTGCTCATCTTCTAATTCTTCTGGCTGATAGACCTTACCGCCAGTGCGTTGCAATTGGTCTTGTAGTTCAGCAAAGGCGTTGACTTGCAATAATGACTCTATATCCTGTGTACGCTCGTTAAACCACGAATTAATGAGTGTGTGGGTTAGTACAGTGCGATCGCTCTGGTTTTGCAGCAGTGACCACAGTTCATCATCAAGGTAAGCATACTCTACAGTTTGCTTAATGATACTAGGAGTCCTGATTTTCACCTTGGCAGCAATCAATGATTCAAACCCAAGTTTCATCTGAAAATGCCAGAAACCGTCACTAGTGAGGTGATAAAAAGGTAAGCCTATATCTGGCTTGCGTAATGGCTCCAGGTGGCTCCACAGTTTGAGAAAGGTAGCAATGAGTTCAGCAGACAAAGAAATTTGGTTTTGTCTTATCTGCCTAGTTGCTATCATTTCAATGACAGATAATAGCAAAATCGGCTTATTTGGTGCGCTGGGGCTAACATTTAACCCCAGCTTCCCAACAACAGACCTCTTAGAAAATTTCTTAACGTAGTAAGCTAAATCTTTGGCCATTCGCAGTTATGAGAGAATATCGATGTACACGTAACGCATTATACTCACACGACTGCACTGGGCGCGATGACCTTAAAGAACGCCAGGGTCATTACATCTGGGCAATCAATGAAGAAGCTGCATGGCAAGAAATGGCGCGGCGGTATCCCAATGAAACCGAGGCGGGATTTACTGTGCAGGAGTGGGAAGGTTTTGACGTTAAGGTGATAGAAATCAAGCGTGATGAAAACGGGAATATTATAGCAATACCTTTGCCAAAATAAGAGCCTATAAAAATTTTGGCAAAAATGGCAAAATGACGCATACATAAGCGTTTAGCTTACAAGGTAGCTTGGACGCTCAAACCCTTTATCCTGCGAGCAATACGTTAAAAAAACCTTGCGGGAAACCTTGAAGGAATTTTTAGGACTTATTGTTTTTGCCAAACCTTAGAAGCAAGGGAGTTAATACATCAACTCACCCTCGTAAATTGGCGAAGGTATTGTTATAGAGTAGCGTTTTTAACCCCTGCTATGTCATCGGGAAGCAAAATTATCAGCACGATTCTCAAGCACGATAGCAAAGTGACGAGCTACAAAATAGCCTTGCTGCGTGCGATTAATGATGTCGTTCTCAGCTTCCCAGATTTACGGAACCTAAGAGCAGACGTAGCAGTTCCTTTGAGTTTACTAGCACAGTTTTGGGTGGCTTATTATTGGCCGTTTGTCAAACCCAACGAACCTATCTTGCAAGGGCAACGAGCAATAGTGAACGGTCAATTGCGAAATGATATGTCAAAGGTCAAGCACTTGGCTAGGGTTTTGTCCTGGTTCCACCATGATGATATATTCCCCATAAGGACGACCATTTTCCCATTCACATGCATCGACTATATAGTAAGTATTATTAAATTTAAATACTGCCATTGCTCGATTTCTTCTAGTCGCTACTTGGATGGCAATGTTAACAAGTTCTAAAAGTTTTTCAAATGTCATCAAATATTTATAGCTATGATGAATTAAGCTGGTTATTGTTGCTACCACTCAGGGTTAATCAACTCTACCTTTGACACCTCATAATGACGGCAAGTTTCTAAGTCAACTTTAGCTGCTTTAATAGAACGCACAGCAATGCTAGATAGAGAATACACCTTGAGGTCTGGAGTGTCGGAATTTGAAAGCGTGGTTAACGCTTCCATTGGAGTTAAGCTGGCGCTGAGGGCTACTACGAATGGTTTTAGGTTTAACCAATGTAATGCTGCACTAGTAGACCAAGTAGAAGACGGCTGTTCATGGTATTCTTTGTAGCCCAACTCAAAAGCATCACGGGCTTGCTTCTGGGTCGAATAAGTTAATAAATTGTTGTTATCAGGGTTAAGGGGTAAGTATGCTCCCTCTGTGGTGTCAAAGATAATAAAATAATTTTGCTTTGTTTCCATAAGTTAGAAACTTATCTTACTTCCCAAGCATAATCAAGTTATTCCCCACTGAAGACTCCACAAAATTAGGGTGCGATCGCTCCTTGCTCTGTTTTCCTCTAAGACAAAGCCTAGATGTTGCTGGGCGTGGATATCAGAGTTGAGATTGGGTAGGGCTAAAGCTTGACTTCACTATGCCCTTCAATAGCAGATTTATTAGTTGATAATTATTGTTATTAATAGTTATTATTCTGGTTTGCCGAACCTAAAAAATCGAGTAAACCGTAATCTTTTTTCATGCCTAATTTGGTGCGGTAATCATCATGTTATTAGGTGATAAAAACCGAATTTACAGAAGTTTTAACCATACTTATTATGAATACATAAGCACAAAAACAAGTGCAAAAACGATTAAACAGAAGCTAATTAATCCGAGAAAGAGTTATGGCACTAGTTCGTTACAACCCCTGGCAAGAATTGAATGCTTTAGAACGTCACATCAACGGCTTACTTGGAGATACCAGAGTACCATCTGCACGGTTTGAAAAAGGCTTTATCAGAGTTCCGGCTGCTGAGTTGCAAGAAACTGATGATGCTATTCATCTGAAGCTAGAACTGCCAGGAATTGATGCTAAAGACCTAGATATTCAAGTCACCGAAAATGCTGTTCAAATTAGCGGTGAGCGCAAGTCTGAATCTAAAACCGAAAACAATGGCACTATTAAGAGCGAATTCTACTATGGTAAATTCCAACGTGTAATTCCTCTATCTGCTAGGGTTCAAAATACCAATGTCACCGCAGATTATAAAGATGGCATTTTGAATTTGACACTGCCCAAGTCTGAGCAAGAAAAGAACAAAGTTGTCAAGGTTAATCTACAACCTGCTGGCTAATTGGTTGTGATGAGACTACTCTACCTCCAATAATTGATTGAGATAGCTAAAAGCCCGGTTATGAGATTGACCGGGCTTTTTTGTAACAATTGTCTGTAATAGGTGCATAAATCTTGTGTGTTTAATCGGTGGTTAGTTTATGCGATCGCTCTTAACAGTCAATAGTTATTAGTCAGTTGTCCCCCTATCCCTCCATCCTTCCATCTCCCTCTTAGGAGGCTTTGGGTTTAACGAACTTGAGAGTCATGCGATCGCTCTCCCCAATGGTGAGGAAGCGTTGCCTGTCCTTTTGACCTTCGCTCAAGGTCGGAGGTAGTGTCCAGACTCCGCCTGGATAGTCTTTAGTATCCTTTGGGTTGGCGTTAATCTCTGATTTGCCCACCAATTTGAAGCCGACTTTCTCCACAGCAGCAATTACCCCATCAAGAGACATGTAGCCAGTTTTGATACTCTCAGCTAAAGAAATACCCACTTTGCCCCGGTGTTCTTCCACTCCCAAAATGCCCCCTGGCTTAAGTGCTTTATAAGCAGCTGCATAAACTCGATCGGCATAGCCAGCCTTAACCCAATTGTGAATATTGCGGAAGGTAACAACCATGTCTACAGAGTTGTCTGGAGCTAGGGTAAGTTCGGTTGGTGGATCAATTTGGGCGACTTTGACTTTACCAAAAACCTCTGGGTCAGCCGCCAGTTTCTTTTGAAAAGCCAAGGCTTGTTTATTTTGGTTGGGAGCAAAGTTAGTAACTATGAGTTGTCCCTTTTGGGCTAGAAATGGGGCTAATATCTCGGTATACCACCCGCCTCCTGGCCACAATTCAACTACGGTCATATTTGGGCGCAGACCGAAGAATTCGAGGGTCTGGGCTGGGTGACGGTACTTGTCTCGGAGGCGATTCTGCTCTGAGCGATGACTGCTGGTAATTATGGTTTGGAGTGTGGTTGTGCCATCGAACGTTGTGGATTTTTCGCTCTCGTTAGCTAGAACAGTTAGGGGCATTACGGATGCCAACAAAAACAAAGCTAAAGTTAGTGCTTTAAGCAAGCCACGATGACGTTTTGCCCAAGTGGGATTTTGTGCAGATTTCATAGCTATTTTTTTACGAGTAGTGATGCGTAAAGCCCCCGTCATTCATGCGGGGGATATAAGCGAACAGGCTGAATTTATTCAGCCATGATGTGGATCGTTAATATACTCTAGTACTTTTTGTGTACTAACCTTTCCAGTAGTATCAAACATATAAGAATGTGTCCATAAACTAGGAAGTTTAAGTAGGTCAGGAAATTCCTGTTTTAAAATCCGTGAAGAGCGTCCTTTAAACGCTTTCACAATTTGAGCAATAGAGTGATGAGGGTCATACTCAACCAACAAATGAACATGGTCTGGTGCAATTTCTAAGGCTTTGATAATCCATTTATTGTCATGAGCAACAGATTGAAATACCTCAATACATCGAAGTTTTAATCTTTCATTGTCGGCAAACACTCTTCTGCGCCGACACGGTATCCAGACGCTTATGAACGGTAGCCAATCCAATTGTATGATTGTAGTGATTATATACAGTTTTCATGTAGATGAGCGTTGATTATCTACACAATAAATGGTATCATAGTCACATGAAAACCCTGAAGTTTAAGCTATACAACCACAAGCGAAATAGACATCTCAAACGCTCAATCAATGCTGCTGGGGTGATTTATAATCACTGCATTGCCCTGCATCAAAGGTATTATAAAATGTGGGGCAAGCATTTAAGTTGTGCCAAACTTCAATCTCACATTGCCAAATTGCGAAAGAAAAATCCGTTTTGGCAAAAAGTAGGTTCTCAAGCGGTGCAGGATATATGTCAACGCATTGAGAAAGCCTATCAGTTGTTTTTTAAACACAATAAAAAAGGAGTTAGACCACCAGGATTTAAGAAGGTTAGAAAGTACAAATCTTTCACCCTCAAGCAAGCAGGGTATAAGTTCTTGAGTGGTAACAGAGTCAAGATTGGCAGTCGAGTTTATCAATATTGGAAATCAAGAGAGATAGAAGGAACAGTCAAAACCTTAACCATTAAACGCACCCCATTGGGTGAGTTGTTTATGGTGGTTGTAGTTGATAATGTCTCTAGCCCACAAGTCAAATTCACGACTGGTAAGATAGCGGGATTTGATTTTGGATTAAAGACATTCCTCACATGCTCGGACGGTACTTTAATTAACTCACCCCAATTCTTCAAACAATCCTTGAACGCTGTCGGAAAAGCAAGTCGCCATCATTCGCTCTCATTGAAGGGGTCTGTTAATCGAGAACGAGCGAGGAAAAACCTAGTCCGCAGACACGAGGATATTGCCAATTCTCGCCGTGATTGGTTTTGGAAACTTGCCCACGAGTTGACCAACAAATACAACGTGCTGTGTTTTGAAACCTTAAACCTCAAAGGGATGCATCGTCTTTGGGGACGTAAAGTTTCCGATTTGGCCTTTGGGGAGTTCCTGCAAATCTTGGAGTGGGTTGCTAAAAAGAAAGACAAACAAGTGATCTGCATCGACCAATGGTATCCATCTACTAAGACCTGTTCCAGTTGTGGACACGTATTAGAAAGCTTGGATTTGTCGGTCAGACAGTGGCGTTGCCCATCGTGCCAATCGGTGAATGGACGTGATGAAAACGCTGCACGAAATATTCAAGCAGTCGGGGCATCGACTGCCGAGTTAGGCAATGTAAGTCGGGCAGTGCCTGCAATTGCTGTTTGACCTCAGAATCCCCCGTTTAGAAAACGGGGGAGTATGTCAATTTCCGCTTCAGCATAAAGGCAAATATGGCTTTCATGAAAGGGTGCGATCTTCGCAGCTTAACGAAGTTATCGCTCTTGAGTCTTCTTAAATGGGTACGTCATCGCACTCATCTAGCTCTTTAATAAGTAAAACTAATGGTTTATCCCAGTTTTCTAAAATTCCCAATACTTGATTAATTTTTGTAAATCAATGTAAAGTATTGTTACAGACAAAAACACACTTGTCTGATTCATATATCAATAACCGCACTTATAAAACCATGACCGCAACCATTCAACAGCGCCAAAGCGCCAACATTTGGGAGCAGTTCTGCAACTGGATAACCAGCACCAACAACAGACTTTACATCGGCTGGTTCGGCGTACTGATGATCCCCACCCTACTAGCAGCAACCACCTGCTTCATCATTGCCTTCATCGCCGCACCTCCAGTAGACATCGACGGCATCCGCGAACCAGTAGCAGGTTCCCTACTGTATGGAAACAACATCATCTCCGGTGCAGTAGTACCTTCCTCCAACGCCATCGGCTTACACTTCTACCCCATTTGGGAAGCAGTATCCTTAGATGAATGGCTGTACAACGGCGGCCCCTACCAGTTAGTAATCTTCCACTTCCTAATCGGCGTATTCTGCTACTTAGGACGTGAGTGGGAACTATCTTACCGCTTGGGAATGCGTCCTTGGATTTGCTTGGCATTCTCCGCACCCGTAGCCGCAGCCACCGCAGTCTTCTTGGTTTACCCCATCGGTCAAGGTTCCTTCAGTGATGGTATGCCCTTGGGTATCTCCGGAACCTTCAACTTCATGATTGTCTTCCAAGCAGAACACAACATCCTCATGCACCCCTTCCACATGTTAGGTGTGGCTGGTGTCTTCGGTGGAAGCTTGTTCAGTGCAATGCACGGTTCACTAGTAACTTCTTCCTTGGTTCGCGAAACCACTGAAAGCGAATCTCAGAACTACGGTTACAAGTTCGGTCAAGAGGAAGAAACCTACAACATTGTTGCAGCACACGGTTACTTCGGTCGTCTGATTTTCCAATACGCTTCTTTCAACAACAGCCGTTCTCTACACTTCTTCTTGGCTGCTTGGCCTGTAATCGGTATCTGGTTCACCGCGTTGGGTGTCAGCACCATGGCGTTCAACTTGAACGGTTTCAACTTCAACCAGTCTGTGATTGATTCTCAGGGTCGTGTGATTAACACTTGGGCTGATATCATCAACCGCGCTAACTTGGGTATGGAAGTGATGCACGAGCGCAATGCTCACAACTTCCCTCTGGATTTGGCTAGTGGTGATGTTGCTCCTGTGGCATTGACTGCTCCTGCGATTAACGGTTAATCAGTAATTAGGTCAAATAAAATCAAAGGCGCTCTTCCATTTGGGGGGCGCTTTTTAGTGTCCACGAACGGGGGTAGTGGGGGTGCTAAGAAAGAGGCGATCGCGCCTTGTTTTCCTCGCTTGAATGAAAGGCGATGCCTGCGGTTTTTGTGCTTCCCGCCCAACACTTCCTCAATCACGAACGTTTTCAACTTCCAAAGCAGCAAACAACGCCTTAACTGCCAAGTAAAGCGATCGCATTTGTTGCACTATTCTTCGGTCACGGTCAGTTCCTGCATCAGGGCATCATTTATCCGCTGCGCTTGTTCTTGTGACTGTTCGGTTACATTGAACGCTTGCTGCACTACAGCTTGAACTTCCTCTGGTAGAGATTCAAATTTCTCAGGGTTGAGTATGACAATGCGGCAACCGGGGTAAGGCATAAAATCAGTAAACGCTTCCATCCCCGATTTAATCAGAGTTTTGCTAAGTTCGGTGATGGGATGATGGGGCTTATGGTTATCTTCACTGCGGTTGATTTCTGATGCCATATAACCGCAAAACCAACTGAGGGTATTAATATCACCTTGGAATGCCGCTACAATACCTGTTACTACCTGTTTGTTGAGGGCCGCAGGTAGATTATCAAAGATGCTGTCTAGGGCTTCTGGGCTGCGTTGGTGGCAGTAACGCACGGCATCTTCAACAAGTTTATCGATTTTAGTGGGTTGAGGTTGCCCAAATTCTTTGGCAGACATGGTGGGAGTGTGCGATTGAATACGCGGATTTTAGCAGGGTTTGGAATTTGAGGAGTGAAGGGAGAGCGATCGCCTTTTGGGTGGCTTTAAAGGAGTATTGCTCGTCAGTTTTCCTCGCTTGATAAAGTTGAAGTTCAAAGATTCTGGCAATTTGGCATAACAACTCTGTGAATTGCCGTTTAAATGAGATATCAACAGAACAAAACAGCCACAAATCGCCTAAGTTGACCCAACGCTGTAGAACTCAGCAGTCAACCCACAGCGCTCGGTCATCGCTTCTCTACGAGACACTTCTCTACGAGACACTGCGCGAACGCTACAACTGGCTAGTAATGTACTAGAAAATACATAGTAAATGTGCAATGGCCTACCCGCTTGCCAAAGCAGGGCAACTACCCTCCTGATGTCCAAGTCCGTAATTTGGTTAGTGCAGGTTTAGAAAGTAAAGACAAATTGAGTCGGTATTGGAACATTGGGACATAGGAACCATTACCCTCGCGGACGGTAACGAGAAAGGCTGTTTTATTGCGTGGGTCTTTGTCGATTTTCTCTATGTAACCAGACTGTATTTGTTTTATGTTTAAAGGTTTTGCTTGTTTAAATCCTGGTTGTGAAATACAAACAATAGTACTTCCATCTTGATACCTACCTGAGTAAAACCAATATGTTTGCCCTTTGGTTTGAAATTCGGATTTATAGAAAATAGTAAACTTATCAAATTCATTTAATTGCTGATTTTGTTTACAGTTATTGTCAATGTATATTTCTTGAGCAGTGATTGGACTACTGGAGAATAAACCCAGTATTAAACTGAGAGTAAGTCCAGAGAATAGTGTTGTTTTAGACATAAATTTATTAATCAAAAGTTTCCTCTAAGAATGATAAGCGATCGCTCCCTGCCAATTTTGTTATGGATTTTGTTTACTCGTTATATTTAGGTTTACTTCTTATAATTATTCTATCTGCTTTCTGTCGAGCTTCTTTAATACTATTCATCCGTTCAATATAAACTTTATGTCCAGGTACATAATATTTTCCACTTTTTAGATGCTTTTGAATAGTTTTGTGAACTTCTCCTCTCTTAGCTACTCCTGTATAGTTGTTTTTTTTTCCTTCAGTTAAAATTTTATAGATTACAGGTTTATCGTTGGATAACTGACTAATTCCTTCAGCAGTAAAATTTACAGTTTGTGTTTTATGTTTTGAATCTTTGGAAGTATCTGATATACCATGATGCTGGGCAATCATCGTTTGACGAGATTTTCGATTGTTGACATCAGATGCTTTTACAGGAAGCTTTGATTGGTTAGCTTTCAGTGTAGTTTTAGGAATCTTTAAAGCGTCTGTATCAATAGTTTTAAGCTTCTTTATGAGAAGTTGAGCAAATTGTTTTGGAGAGAACTCCAGTAAATTGATATAAGCAGTTGTTGAGTGAACACCTGGAATTTCTGTGTTATCAAACCGGGCAGGAAGAATATACTCTTCATTTTTCTGAAATGCACGAGTCTGAGCGCTTTCCCGCTCATGATTAGTCCAATTTTTTCTTCGATAATGTTCCGAAATGAATATAACGCAAAAACGTGCTTTGTTACGGTAAACTTCATCTAGATGACTGTATAGGTTCTTGCCCCAAAGATTAACCTGCTCAAATACATCATAGAAAACTTTAATATCAGAATTTTTGAGATTATTTGCAACTTCCTCAACGTACTCTCTATCTTCACCAGCAAAAGAGAATGCGAAGTCATATTCGTATGCTTTCATTATAATAACTAACGTAATCTTTATTTCATAATTTAGACAATGTTAATTTATTATTTAGGACAATAAATCATACAACACAAAAGCTATACACAGCTTAACAATGTATCTCTAGATATCTTTTATTGTGGACAATGTTTCAGATTTAAAACAGACAATTAATGCACCTTATAAGTCTACATCACAAACTGAGAATTCACTTAAATTATGAATTTTAGGTATATGGCATGGATATGTGCTAAATTTCCTATAAAAACTCTCAACTATAAATTGCACCTTTAGCAAACTTCTGAAGAATTCTAGAGCTAGGATGGTCAGCCAAAGATACAAGCTTATTTGCTAAAGCAATAGGAATGAGAGAGCTATCGTACATATCGCACTTGAGCTTCTCAATGTTAGTTAAAATTGCACTCAAGTTTCGGAAGTCTGCCTCTTTGGGATTCGTCATATTCTTTGAAGTTGGTAAAGAAACAATGTATATTCCACCCGCCAATGTCTTAAAAATCAGCTTGTTGCTGTAGTAAGTTGTAGAACCATAAGGTTTTGTTGGGTCAGCTTTACCAGGAAGAATGTACTTGTAAATGTAATCATTATTCAGAATTAGGACAGTTCCGTTTGCAAGCTTTTCAGAAATTTCATCTGCGTGTTCTACAAAGGCTCCACTCTTTTCTAATCCAGCTAAATATAAGTTGTGATGTTTAAAAAGAAAGTTGATAAGCGATCGCATTGGACGATGCATATTTGCTGTTTGTCCGAAAAAGGCAAGCGGGCCATCCTTTACGAACAAGATTTCCTCCAGCAAAGCTGGCTTCATTTTAAGAACAAGTCGAATGAGGTGAACTAGGATAATCTGCTCTAACGTAGTCATCAAATATCCTAAAATGCCTCCAGCACCTAGCTCTTCATCAATAGCTTCGTGTAGCCGAAATACATCTGTTAGAAAAATCTCAGCGTTGCAATGATTACAAGAAAAGGTATGGTCTTTTGTCATTTCTCCCAGGTGAAGGGGAATACCTGTACTTCCGCAAACTGGACAACTTGCTAAGTTCCAAGTTGATAAGCTAACATCATATTCCTGAAAGATAAACCACCGTAGTGTTGCAATTAATTCCTCATTGTCTACCTTCTGGCATAAAAAGTTGTGAATAGTTCTACGTACCGAGTTTGTAAGTGTACTCTCACTTTTAAATTGGATATTACGAACAGGCAGAGTAAGTTTTAAACGCTGAATCTGCTTTAACTTCGCCATATCCTCTGGGTCTATAAAAGGCTGTTTACCAAGTCCATCAAGGTCGTCAATGCTAAAAATCAACGCTCCGATTTGGAAAAAGCAGACAGTTGATGATGGAAACCCGGTTTGTACGGCTACTTCGCTGTAGCCTCCGTCAATGGCGATGATGTTACGTATCGGATTTTTTGCTACAGGTTCGTAGGAGAAATTAAGGCAATCTGAAAGTGTAATTTCATCTGCTAACTTAGGAAGATTACACTGATTAAGAAACTCCTGTAGCGATTGGTCGTTAATTATGTGGCTATGTGCCGATTTACTGGCATACTCATTTGGCCGCCGTCCATGCTTACTTGTATATCCCATAAACTACTTGCTTTCCTAAATTTTAGAGAAACGGTCAATTTGAGTAGGAACTACGAAGGCATTAGAGTAGGTTTTCATGCGTACAAAACCTTTGTCACTATCCGCACTAAATCTAACTAGAGACTCGGTAAAGTCTCCAAAGTCATAATACTTTTTAATTTCTTTTGTTTCGTCCTCATTATTTAAGTGAGCAATGAACCAATTTTGAGTATTTTTTAGAATATTAGAACTAATTGAACTAACTTCCTGAGTAGCATAAGTTAAACCAAGATTTAGCTTTGCACCTTCTTTAGCAATCCGGTTATAGACTTGGCTTAAGTCCTTATCGTCCTTTTTAGGGAAAAGATTGTGAGCTTCTTCAAAGTAAAATTGAATGAAGTTATTGGGTGTATTTTGAATGAAGCGATTCATTGCATCTGCAAATATCTGTCGGCAAATACGCTCTGAATATAGGCGCTGAATTTCTGGATCGCCTTGAGAAAGGTCTACGATAATAATCTTTCCGTTACGAAGTTCTTCGATAATTTCCTGCTCAAATGGTTTATCATCTACTTCTGTATGAAGGATGGCAATGTCTCGTAATTTAATATAACCACTGATTGTAGGGCTAGCATTTGGTTTTGATTTACGTGTTAGAAAAACAAGCAATGCTTTTAAGTCTTCGTCAGCCCATTCGTGTCCTTTTTTACTTTGATAATCTTTAAAGAACTGGTCATTATAGTTTTCCCAAATTGTTTTGAACCATTCACTGGCTTCTTGTAAAGAAATACCATTTTTAGGGTTTAGACTTCCATCAGCCTTAACCATTTTATTGAGTGAATCTTCACCAGGAAACTTCAAACTTAATTTATTTGGATGCTTAAATCCTGCTTTAGACAAACAACACCAATAAGCTGCTTTTTTACGCTCATATCGTGTCATAGCAGAATAATCGGTCTTATCCTTTGGTTCTTCAAGGTTAATTGATAAGAAGCTTTTTACATAGTCAGCAGTTTCTAGCTCTAAATGGCTTCGTATTAATTCAAACCCAGATAATATATCCTGGTAGAAGTTCACCTTCATCACTTTGAAGCCATCTTTATTGATAGTACTATACCGGATGGTTCGCTCTTTGTATATCTCAAATATCGCTGTACCTTCATCTTGCATATTTGCATTTGCATACTCGCCATTAATGTCAAATATGATTTGACCGACCGGATATTTTGGTAAACCGTCATTAGTTAAAGGTTCTAAGTTCTGTGCAGCAGTACCGTTTAATTTCCCGTTGAGCGCGTAAGCAGCCTTATCGCTCATCGAAACTGTAGCTTGAATGACCTTTTTAACTGTGTTTGACTTACCTGTACGGGTCATTCCAAACAGAGCAGTACGTTTACCAAGAAAGTCTTTTGGACTTACGAAAACAGGTACATTATCTTCTTGTGCTTGGAAGCGAAGGCTAGAACTGTAGCGAACCTTCCCAATTTTGATATCAGTTGGCTTTCCTGTGATGCCCTCTTCACGGAAGTTTACGATAAGTTCTAATACGTCTGGATTTGGCTTAATGACTTTATAGTTATGGGCGCTATAAAAGTTTTCAACATCAGCGCCAAAACGTGTACATCCTTTATTGTCCTTATAAAATGTTCCTAAGATTCTACATTCTAATCCAGAGAAGCTAAATTCATATTTGGTGTAGCTATCTAACTGACTCTCTTTACCGCTCGTCTTTAAATTGTCCTTATAATATTCAATCATGGAACTGATAACATCGTTATCAGTGGGCAACTTTGCAGGTTTTACAACCCTGAGAAGCAATACCTCATAAACATCATCTTCATTTTCGTAATAAGCTAATAAAAAAGACCCTTGAGGAATTCCTTTAGCTTTCAGCTTCCAAGAGTCAGCAACTAAAATATATGCTTTTTCATAATCAATGTTAAATGGACGACCAATAAAAATACCAGTTTCTATATTGCCTGTACTACTATTTCTTTTAAATAAATCAACAGATGCAATTTTGGCTATTACATTGGTAAAACTTAGTGTCATAGATAATTTCCTTTTAAAAATTACTAGTTTTAGCACCAAATATTGCATTGAATATTGGTTAATTTATCAAATACTTCTCTAGCAAATCCTTACCTTCATCGCCCATCTGGAGCAATTGCGCCTCAATCTTTTCCATTGCTAAGGGCGATGGTTTAGCGCGTCCATTCTCCCATCGGTTGATTGTTGGGTAAGTGACACCTAAAGTAGCTGCAAACTGTTCTTGCGTTAGTCCAGTCAGTAGCCTGAGTTCACGAATGAGCTTGCCAACTTCTGGCTGGTTGATGACTAGGGGCTTTTTTGTGGTCATCTAGCTTATGAACTTAAATAACAAACTTGATGTAACACTTGATATATCATTTGACACATTTTAGCTACACCCACGCTTATGCGCTCTCCGCAAAAACTCTGAAAATTTTTTGGCTTAACAAGATTTAAAGCAATTTCGTCCGATCAAAAAGCATAGAGTGGAGTGCGATCGCCCCATCGCCCCCTACAGTTGCTCCATCTTCACCCCTGCCACTTCCATCATCACCGTAGTAATCGGCACAAGCCGCCCGACTGTGGTGTAGTGACTGCTTCCTACGGGTGTTGTAGTCGAGCGCTCCTTAAATCGTCGCATGGTGATGTGAAACCACTCCCGTGTTTTGGGCATTGGTAGCTTGTACAATTGGCGCGTATTTACAAAGTAATAGAATAGCCAATCCGCCTCAGTGTACATGAAACAGCCGGGGGTTCCCTTCTCTAGATTGCTGTGAGTCTCGAAGAACAAGTTACGAGTCCTGTCCCACCTGTCACCTTTCACCTCTATTAAAATTTCACCCGTCTGCATTGTCCAAATGAGGTCAATATCTCTGCATTGATAGTTGGGGTCATCTTCAACGTTGACAACACTAATAGTTTCTGACTTTGACCACAACCACGCCTCAATGTCAGTAGCCGCCTGATTAGCTACCTGCACCGCGTCATCCATGCTGTAGGCGTAGGTCATAGTTTTAGTTCCACATTCAAATTATTTAGTACTATTGTATTATTAAGTTGATATAGAAAATTGAGTTATGCACCTTCTGTGGTTTCGTCGAGACTTACGTTTAGCTGACAACGAAATCGTCACCTTAGCGTCTGCCAATAATACCGCAGTTTTACCATTCTTTATCATTGACCCTTGGTTTTATCAGTGGGTCGATGTCGGTAAAGCAAGGGTGCAGTTTTTGTTTGAGTCTTTAGAGAATCTAGATAGTAATTTACAAAAATTAGGCAGCAGACTAATTTTATTTGAAGGTAATTCTGTAGAGATTATACAAGAATTAACCAAACAATTAATACAGCAGGGACATAGACCAAAACTCTACTTTAATCGTGATGTACAAGTCGAGTATGGTATTAGCCGAGATAAAAGTATAGTTAATTTGTATCAAGCATTAAATCTCGATTATCATCTAGGACTAAATAACTTTTTACAATCACAAGATAAACGCGAGCAGTGGTTTAACGAGTATTACACATATCAAAGACAATCTATTTATCAAACTCCCACTAATATCAGCACTCCATCACTTTCTCTAAACGTACCTCAAATTACATTTTCTGAACTAAAACAGAAATATCGTGCTTTTTTGCAAACAGAACAGGTATATTTTCTTGGTGGAGAAACACAGGCACAAGCTACATTAAATTCATTTCTTAAGAATAGATTTAATGGCTATCACTGGAAACTTTCACGCCCTTGGTTAGCGCAAAAAGGTGCAACATCGCATTTATCACCACATCTGACTTTTGGTACAATTTCAACTCGCATTGTTTACCAACGTACTAAGGCACGAGCAGCAGAACTTACAAATCAGCCCAAGGCAGAATTTTCATTAAAAGCTTTTCGTGACCGTCTACGCTGGCATGATAGTTTTACACAGCGCCTTTATTTTTACCCAGAAATAGCTTACAAAAATCGTTACCCAGAATTTGATGAATGGTATACACCCCTAGAGTTACCACCGCAAAAA
This sequence comes from Dendronalium sp. ChiSLP03b, assembly GCF_034531165.2. Lineage (NCBI taxonomy): Bacteria > Bacillati > Cyanobacteriota > Cyanophyceae > Nostocales > Nostocaceae > Dendronalium > Dendronalium sp. ChiSLP03b. The sequence goes on from NZ_JAVRBR020000144.1 coordinate 15,308, forward strand.
CAAGAACTATTTCATGCTTGGCTTGAAGGGTTAACAGGCTTTCCCCTGGTAGATGCCAGTATGCGGCAACTAAAAACTATGGGTTGGATGAACTTTCGTATGAGGGCGATGTGTGCCACATTTTTAACTATCAACTGTGGTATTTCCTGGCATCACGGCGCTAGACATTATATGAACTATTTAGTAGATGGAGATTTAGCAATTGATAATTGGCAGTGGCAGATGCAATCAGGGGTTACTAATCCGCTTAGTGATACTTTTCGCATATATAACCCAAATAAGAATATTCAGGAAAAAGACCCAGACCTCAAATTTATTTACTATTGGGTAAGCGAACTAAAAGGTTACAGTCTCCCAGAAATTATTCAAGGTAAATATATTGGCACTAGTTCTTATCCACAAACTATTTTAGATTGGGCTAAAACCCGCAAAATTAACGGTAAAATCATCTCTGACCTTCGGAAAAAAGTAAGAGAAAGATTAACTCTCCAAGGTGGAACAGAATATGAAAGTGCAGTTGCAGCTAAAGAAACAGTCAATAAATACTGGCAGCACAAAGATAAGCAGTACAAAGAATTCAAGGAATTAGAGGCAGAACTAGAGTAGTTAAACAGAACAATTAACACAGAGTTAGTAACCGTGCGTAGTCAACGCAAAAACCGCTGTGACATCGCCTTTGCATCTGACAAAATCAAGTAAGGAAAAGTTGTACCTCTGGAGCGATCGCATTTAGTATCTGCTTTCAACTGGAGCTTAATTCTTCGAGTAGATGAGAAAAATCATTAAAAATGCATATACTGCAATTACAAGCAATGAATTTATAAGCCCCTAGTTCCAGACCTACTAGGAGCTTTTTCTTAATTTATTATCCATCAATTGAGAGGTATATCACAAGAAAGAATAGCATTCATCCTCAAGGCTATTAAGAATTTGTTCTATTGGTAGATTGAATGTCAATGTTGGGATTGCTATTGTGTATTTGTCAGTAAAAAACGTTTATCAAATTAAAACAATGAATATTCTTGCTTGGATTGTTTTAGGTCTAATTGCTGGTGCTATTGCAAAGGCTATCTACCCCGGTTATCAAGGCGGCGGAATCTTAGGAACAATCTTATTAGGAATTATCGGTGCTTTCGTTGGCGGTAGTTTGGGTGTATTTTTCAATACAGGAACCTTGACTTTAACAGCTTCAACTCTTAGCGTTCCCGGTATTTTGGTAGCAGTTCTAGGTGCAATTGTCGCCATTTTCTTGTGGAACTTGCTAAATCGCAGCAGTGCTGTGTAATTAATTAAATATTAGTCAATTGATAGTAAACATCTCTTAACCACATTTTCTCCCTGAATTTAAATAAAACAGTAGCGCTTGCCTAGATTTAGGTGAGCGCTAATATTATTTTGTTGAGGTGCAATGCCGTTCAAGCGATCGCTCTTGATAAAAAATTCTTAGAGGAAAAGTTACTACAACAGGAGCGATGCCTGTCTTGAAAAGTTTGATGGCGTATACATCCGCCCATCAACTTTTCGCTGCGGCGGTAAACTACGCTATTCTCCATAATTTCGTGTATAGTACAAAAATACTATTAAAGTGAATCCCATTACTTCATAGAACAGTGAGCATCGAGTATAATGGCTGCGCCGTTTCCACTCAAGCGATGTCCACCACACCCGGAGCAAACCAGCAACAAGTCAACGCTACTCTCAAGGATGAATCAATTATGGGAGTAGTGGAACGCCTGACGTATTACTCTCAAGAGTCAGGTTACACGGTGGCACGTTTGCAACGTCCTGGCGCGAAGGAACTAACTACGATTACCGGTAGCTTTGCAGATATTCAGCCAGGACAAACGCTGCAATTAACTGGTTTTTGGCGCGAACATCCCCAGTATGGTTTGCAGTTTCAAGTTGTTAATTATAAAGAAACCAAACCAGCAACACTTACAGGAATTGAGAAGTATTTAGGTAGCGGTCTAATTAAAGGTGTGGGGCCTGTAACTGCTAAACGTATTGTTGCCCATTTTGGGATAGAGACTCTAGATATTATTGAAAATCAAATCGAGCGCTTGAGCGAAGTCAACGGCATCGCCAAAAAACGGATTGCCATGATTCAAAAAGCCTGGAACGAGCAAAAAGCAATCAAGGAAGTGATGGTATTTCTGCAAAGCCACGGAGTTAGCACCACCTATGCAGTCAAGATTTATAAGCAATATGGCGATAAATCCATAGATACAGTTACCCATAATCCTTACCAGCTAGCGACTGATATCTATGGCATTGGTTTTTTAACTGCTGATAAGATTGCTCGAAATTTGGGTGTTCCCGCAGATTCCGAGTTT